>CALBVA010000017.1 GCA_937969125.1 uncultured Verrucomicrobiales bacterium
GCCTGAGAGCATCGCGACCTTCTTCGCTCCATCAAACCAAGTAACTGCGATGGTTCCAGCATCCACGGCAGCAGTGGCAGCTGCGGTATTATTAAAGCGGTGAAGGTGATATTTCCCGACGCTCAAGACCTTCGCCCATCTCGTTTCCCCGGACTTCGCATCGAGGCAGACCAAGCTCACCGTCTTCTGATCACGATCCTCGGTAGTCAGAAAGACCTTACCTTCCCAGATAACTGGCGAGCTGGATCCCGGCCCCGGAAGCGGGACGGACCAGAGGCGGTTTTCCTTGGTGAGGGCAGCGGGAATCTTGGCAGAAGATAAGCCAGTCCCGTTTTCGCCCCGGAAGCGGGGCCAGATCTCCGCCGCACCGAGGGTGCCGATAAGGGTGATCAGGAAGAGGGTCGGGATTTTCATGGGCTGTGAATATCAGAGGAAACGCGGGAGACCGATGCTGATCTTTCTGTTCCCGGTTCACTCGCAATTTTTGACATCGAATTGAGGAAGGTTTAGCGCAAGTCTCACTGCGTTCCCGATCATTCCTGATGACTGACCCGCTCCCCATCATTCCCCTCACCCGTCCGCTCGATGCCACGGTGGAGCTTCCCGGCTCGAAGAGCATCACCAATCGTGCCCTGATCCTGGCCGCTCTGGCGGAGGGGCAGACTCAATTGAAGGGTGCGCTTTTTTCGCGGGATACGCGGATCATGATTGCGGCTTTGGAGACTTTGGGATTCGAGGTCTCTCATTCGGATACGGAGAAAACTATCACGGTCATGGGACTCGGAGGGAGGATTCCGGCGAAGGAGGCAGAGATCCATGTGGGGAATGCCGGCACGGCGGCACGCTTTTTGACGGCCTTTCTCGCGCTGGAGGAGGGCGGCATTTACCGCATGGATGGTGACCCCGCGATGCGCGAACGCCCAATGGCCGGGCTGCTGACCGCGCTGACGGATCTGGACGCGGCGGAGATTCAGTATCACGGTAAGGAGGGATTCTTCCCCTTTACGCTGCGAGCGAAGGGATTCTCCGGAGGCAGAGCAGAGGTCGATGCCTCGGCGAGCAGCCAGATTCTCTCGGCACTGCTACTGGCGGCTCCAGCTGGATCAGGGATGACAACACTTAGCTGCCCGGGAGTCCGGCCAGCTTATGTCGCGATCACGCTGAAGATGCGAGAGGCCTTTGGCGCGCTACCAATGGTGCCAGAAGGTGGAAACTACGAACTTCAGGAAACGTCGTACTTGGCGCCGACGGTAGGTCATTGTGCCATCGAGCCAGACCTCTCGGCGGCGAGCTACTTTCTCGCGCTGACCTCGATCCAGGGCGGTGAGCTGCGCATTCCGAATATCAGCGAGGACCCTTTGCAGGGAGATATACGCTTCGCTTCGGTGCTGGCAGAGCACGGGCTGAAGCATCCGGTTGTGGAGGGAGCGTGGCACTTGAAGTCCGTCGGACTGCAAGATGACGAAGCGCGGACGGTCGACTTCAATCTCTTCTCGGACACTTTTCTCACTTATGGGGCAATTGCTCCTCTCTTCCAAAGCTCCACCCGGATCGAGGGCATCGCCCACACCCGCTTTCAGGAGACTGATCGGGTCGCGGGAATGGCGAAGGAGCTAGGGAAATTGGGAATTCGGATCGAGGAAGAAGAAAGCGCGCTGGTAATTCATCCTGATCGGGAGCGGATGAAGGCGCATATCTTGGCGAATCGGCCGATTGAAATCGAGACCTATGAAGATCATCGATTTGCGATGAGCTTTGGCATTTTAGGCAGCTACGATCTCCTCGGGGATGGCGAACCCTGGCTTTCAATCAAAGATCCTGCCTGCTGCGGGAAGACCTTCCCGGAGTTTTTTGAGGTCCTGAACCTACTCCGAGGCTGAAATTTTGGACGCTGACAATTGGATTGACAGGTCGGGGGCGGCCTCCTAGCTTGCGCGCCCCTTAAAGTGAGCCGGATTTCCCGGTGCACCCAACGGAACCCAGAGAAACAATGAAAACGTTTTCAGCAAAACCAGCAGATGTCGAGCGTGCCTGGCACGTTATCGATGCAAAGGACCAGATCGTTGGTCAGGTCGCCGTCAAGGCAGCCACCTTGCTTCGCGGCAAGCACAAGCCCACTTTCACCCCGCACATCGATACCGGTGACTTCGTGGTGATCATCAATGCGGAGCACGCCCGCTTCACCGGCTCGAAGGAGCGTCACAAGATCTATGCCCGTCACTCGGGATACGTCGGTGGCCAGACCATCGAGACTCCCTCCAAGGTGCGCGCACGCCGCCCGGAGCTCATTCTCGAATGGGCTGTGAAGGGAATGGTCCCCAAAAACAAACTCGGCTCCGCTCAGATGAGCAAGCTGAAGGTCTATGCCGGTGAGTCTCACCCGCACGAAGCCCAGGAACCAAAGCCTGTCTCCCTTTAATTTTCATCTCCCAACTCACTTAAAATAATGAGCGAAACTTTTACCGCCACCGGACGTCGTAAGACCGCTGTGGCCCGCGTCTGGATCACTGCCGGAACCGGAAAGATCACCATCAATGAGGACCCTTTTGAAGAAGTTCTCACCACTCTCACCCTTCAGGGTCAGCTTCTCGAGCCACTTCAGGTTGCCAATCTGCGCAACAAGTTCGATGTGAAGGCTGTTTCCAAAGGAGGTGGTCTCCACGGACAGGCTGATGCCATCAAGCTGGCCATCGCCCGTGCGCTAATTCTTCATGATGCGGAACTCCGCCCTGACCTGAAGGCCGCTGGTCTCCTCCGCCGTGACCCACGTGCCCGTGAGCGCAAAAAGCCCGGCCAACCCGGTGCCCGCAAGCGCTTCCAGTTCTCGAAGCGTTAATCCGCTACAGAGATTTTTCTCAAACCGCATCCTTTTGGGGGTGCGGTTTTTTATTTTGAACCGCAGAGACGGAGAGGTCTCAGAGAGACGCGAAGCAATCTGGGGAATCAATTCTCATACATCTGTGTTTAAAAACAGACTCAGGAGAATGAATCCCCCCGTGGCAAGCCCCCATGCTCACTCGCGCGGATAAGAGTTGAGAAGTTGGGGACGTGGGAGGTCTTCGCGACTTGGTGGTTTTGTCTTCGGCGAGATGGATATGAAAAAGCCCGTGTTCCTGCTGGGAGAAACAACGGGCTTCTGACTTTTGCAGCCAAGCAAAAGGCTGGGTTTGATCGATGGAGGCTGAATCAGTCGCCCTCAGTCAGTTTTTCTTTTACCTTGGCTTCGATCTCTTCGTAGAGCTCGAGGTTTTCCTTGAGAGCAGTCTTAGTCGCGTCGCGCCCCTGACCGAGTTGGGCACCGTCGTAGCTGAACAAGCTTCCGCGCTTTTGGATGATGTCGAATTCCTGAGCGAGGTCGAGGAGG
This sequence comes from uncultured Verrucomicrobiales bacterium, assembly GCA_937969125.1. Taxonomy (GTDB): domain Bacteria; phylum Verrucomicrobiota; class Verrucomicrobiia; order Verrucomicrobiales; family Akkermansiaceae; genus SW10. The sequence continues at coordinate 3,365 of CALBVA010000017.1, forward strand.
GAGCCGGTATTAGAAATACCCTCGTTATACACGATGTCGAATTCAGCATCGGTGAACGGAGGAGCAACTTTGTTCTTCACCACTTTGATCTTAGTGCGGCTGCCCTGGACGGTCCCATCAGTGGCTTTGATCTGACCGATGCGGCGGATGTCCACCCGGACGGATGAGAAGAACTTCAGAGCACGACCACCGGGGGTGGTTTCGGGGCTGCCGAACATGACGCCAATCTTTTCGCGGATCTGGTTGGTAAAGATGCAGGTGGTACGGGCTCGGGAGATGAAGCCGGTGAGCTTTCGCATGGCCGCACTCATGAGGCGGGCCTGGGTGCCGACGGTGGAGTCGCCGATTTCACCGGCGAGTTCCTGCTTGGTGACGAGGGCGGCGACTGAGTCAAGGACGACGACATCGACAGCATTCGAGCGGACAAGGGTCTCCACGATCTGCAGGGCTTCCTCACCGGAGGAGGGCTGAGAAACGAGGAGGTCATCGAGGTTCACGCCGAGCTTCCGGGCATACTGGGGATCCAGAGCGTGCTCGACATCAATGAAGGCCGCGAGGCCACCGGTCTTTTGGGCCTGAGCGATGACGGTGAGGGTAAGAGTGGTCTTACCGGAAGATTCGGGACCGAAGACTTCGACAATACGGCCGCGCGGGAAGCCACCAACTCCGAGGGCGCGGTCAATAAGGAGATTCCCGGTGGGGATGGCGTCCACGTCCATGCGCTTGTCATCACCGAGGCGCATGATGGCGGCTTCACCAAAATCCTTCTGAATCTGCGTGATGGCCAGATCGAGGTTCTTTTTACGGGCAGCGGCGAGCTTATCATCTCCCTTTACAGCAGCGGAGGCGGGAGCTTTCTCTTTCTTTTCGGACATGGCGGCAGTCTTAGCGGTGGTAGTACTCATGACAATGTTAGGTGTAAATTACTGGAAGGAGAAAATCACATGAACAGTGTTCGATCAATCTAAAAAGTGTTCAGATGATCATTTTTATTCACAATCGCTCCGAAGAGGTGATTCTTGGAGGATGAGGGTGGGATTGATAGGGTCCTGCCAATGAAATTTCTGATGGGGATGGTGACCGGATCGCTGCTGACGATCGTGGGATACTTCGTGCTGCGGACCCTGCCGATAGGCAACGACGCGGTCGTGGTGACCTTCACCGAGGCGGAGATCCAGGAAAAGATCGGGAAGGACTTCCCGAAGACGGAGAAGATTCTGGATCTCATTCCGCTGGTGATTCAGGAGCCGCAGGTGAAGTTTCTGGGAGACTCGAACCGGGTGCAATTAACGGTCAATGCAGAGGCGGGAATCCCGATTGTGGGAACGGATGAGGCACAAGGCGTCTTCACCGCCTCGATCCGTTATGAGGACGAGGATCAGACGCTGCGGATCTCCCGGCTGACGGTGGAGAGTTTTAAAGCGCAAACACTGCCGGAGCGCTTCGAGGAGCCGGTGAGGCTGCTGATGACTGCGGCAGCGCGGAAATACATCGATGACCACATCGTCCACACCTTAAAGCCGGAGGATTATAAGAAGGAGATGGCGCGCCTGCTGCTGCGCGAGATCAAGGTGAAGGACGGGCGGCTGGAGGTGATCCTGGGTCTGTGAGTGACGACTGCCTGACAAACTTCGCGCCCCCTGACGCTCTGTCTCCAGCCCAGCTATGTCTTCCAATCCTTCCTTTATCAGCTAAGCGTTTCCGCCATGCAAAATTTCGATACCGAACTCGTCCGTCGTGGCACCGGCTCACTGAAGTGGGACCGCCGTGCCGACCTCGATCCCTACTGGGTCGCCGATATGGATTTCACCTCGCCGGAGCCAGTGATCGAGGCGATCCGCGCGCGAGTGGGTCACGGAGTCTTTGGCTACGCCCTGCCGCATGCGGGGCTGATGGAGGCAGTGCAATCCTACCTCGAAAAACGCATCGGTTACACCACGCCGGAAGAGGAGATCATTCACCTCGGCGGGCTGGTCCCGGCGCTCTCGCTGGCCGCCCGGGCCTTTGGGAATAGTGGCGATGCTCTCATGACGAGTGCTCCGATCTACCCGCCCTTCCTCGGCATTCACAATGACGCCGGGATGCAGGTGATCTCCACCGACCACATCGAGGTTGACGGTCAATGGACTTTCGATTGGGACGCAATGGCTGCGCAAGTCACTCCGCAGACAAAGCTCTTTCTCCTCAGCAATCCGCAAAACCCCATGGGTCGCGTGTTCACAGAAGCGGAGATCATTCAGCTCGCGACCTTCTGCGAAACACACGACCTCATCCTCATCTCAGACGAAATCCACTGCGATCTCATCCTAGACGAAGCGGCCACCCCGCACTTCTCCGCTCTCAATCTTCCCTCTTCTCTCCGAGATCGGACAATCACCCTGCTCGCGCCCAGCAAGACTTACAATATCGCCGGCCTGGGATATGCCTTCGCGGTCATTCCCAATGACAGCCTTCGTCGTCGCTTCACTGCGGCCCGTGGTCACACGCTACCGGAGATCAATTGCATCGCATACTATGCAGCCGAGGCGGCCTATCGCCATGGCGAACCGTGGCGTCAGGACCTCATCAGCTATCTGAAGAAGAACCGCGATCTCCTCACCAGCACGCTACGCGAAGGAGTGCCGGGAGCAAAGGTGCCGGATATCGAGGCGACCTATCTAGCGTGGATCGATTGTCGAGAGACCGGGGTCGAGAAGCCCATCGAAGCCGCTGAAAATGCGGGCCTCTTCCTTTCAGACGGAGCCTTCTTCGGTCATGAGCGCTGTATTCGGATGAACTTTGGCACACAGGCTTCACGATTAGAGGCGGCCTTGGAAAAACTCGTAACCGCTCTCCAGCCTTGATGACCCGCGGAAGAGACGGCATTCTCATTCCCAATGAAAGCCCTCTTCCTGCTTCTCCTTCTCTCCTTCGCCGCACCTCTCGCGGCGAAGGAACACGTCATCCTCTGCGGCGGCCCAGCCTCGCGAAAGTGGGAAGACCTCCGTGTGCCAAAGGATCGCCACGACCGTTGGTGGGCCAACTTCATCCGCGCCTCCACCATGCGCATGGATGAGCTCCGCAAGGCTCACGGGCCGAAGGCCTCCATCACCTGGATCGTCTATAAAAAGGGATACCTCGTCCGCAGCCGCGATGACGGAAAGCCTTATACTAAGTGGATCACCGAGCAGGCCACAAAGCGAAACGCCAAGCTCGTCTGGATCAGCACCGGCTCCCAGGCGATCAACGCCATCAACTCGAAGCGGGACATCATTTCCTTCGACTTCTTCGGCCACTCGAACCGCTTCTGCTTCATGCTGGACTACGGCTCGGACGTCATGGCGGTCAGCCAATGCTGGATCCATGAGCGCGACCTCGGAAAAATCCGTCGCAGCTCCTTTAATAAATACGCGGTCTGCCAAAGCTGGGGCTGCCACACCGGCGAAAGCATGAGCAAGGTCTGGAAGCGCAAGATCGGCATCCCGCTCATCGGCGCGAAAGGAAAGACCGACTACGCCGCGCTTTCTTCTGGCCGGATGCCCACCGTTTCTGGACGTTGGGTCAGGTAATTAATGACAGCCACGTCCTTCCTCCGATGACTTACCAAGAACTCGATTCCCTCTACCGCCTCCCCTTCTTCGAACTCATCCAGCGCTCCCGCGCCGTGCATGAGAAAAATTGGCCGGCCGCAGAAGTCCAACTCTGCACCCTCCTCTCCATCAAGACCGGTGGCTGCTCGGAAGACTGTTCCTACTGCGCGCAGTCCGCCCGGTATAATACCGATGTCGTCCCAGAACGCCTCATGGAGAAATGCCAAATCATGGAGCGGGCCAAGGCCGCCCGCGAAAGCGGCTCCACCCGCTTTTGCATGGGAGCGGCCTGGCGCGGAGTGCGGGAAGGCACCCAGCGCTTCGAACAGGTCCTCGATATCATCCGTGATGTCTCCGAACTCGGCATGGAAGTCTGCGTGACCCTCGGCGAAGTCGGCCCCGGCGAAGCCCAAAAGCTCAAGGAAGCTGGCGTCACCGCTTACAATCACAACCTCGATACCTCCCGCGAACACTACCCGAACATCGTCACCACTCACACCTACGACGATCGGCTCAATACCATCCGCAACGTGCAGGACGCCGGGATGTCCGTCTGCTGCGGTGGCATTCTTGGCCTCGGCGAATCCACCGAAGACCGGCTCAAGATGCTGGAAGTCATTTCCAGCTTCAATCCGCAGCCCGAATCCGTGCCCATTAACTCGCTCATGCCTATGCCCGGCACTCCGATGGCCGAGGAGCAGGGCGTCGATGTCTTCGATGTCGTCCGCATCATCGCCCTCGCCCGCATCGCCATCCCGAAGGCCAAGGTCCGCCTCTCAGCCGGCCGCACCAATCTCTCCGAAGAAGCCCAGACCCTTTGCTTCTTCGCCGGGGCGAATTCCATCTTCTACGGAGACAAGCTCCTCACCGCGAAGAATCCCGCCGTCGAGAAGGATCTGGCCCTCATTGACAAACTCGGCATGACCCCGCAGCAGCCGAATCGCGACCAAGCCGCGCCCGCTCCGGATGAGGCCAAACCCCTCGAGCCCGCAGCAACTCAAGAGGCCGCTTCCTGTTGAGGATGACCTACTTGATCGAGGTCTCGATCACTAAAAGATTTCCCTACATTGAAAATGAACCTCAGTGTCTTTTACCTCCTAGCACCCTAACACCGGCTTTATCTTCGAGAATTCAAAGCTCACAGGCGTCCGCCTCACCAGTTCGATCATCGATTGGAAAATCACTAAAGAGCCATAGCGCAAGAGCCGCTTTGACGACATTGATTGGCACACTTCAGAAAGTTTGCGGGAGAAACGGTCGGGAGATGGAGAAATTCATGGGTAGCCTCTTTCTCACAAAAGAATGATCACCCGCCCTTCCTCAGATTTTCACGGAGCGTTCATCAAGCCTTCACGGAAGTATTCTTTGATCTCGGCAGCTTGCTTTTTCACCTGCTCCGCCCACGAGGAGTTCTTGTCGGGGGTCATTGACAAGATGACCCGCTTTTTCCATCGGAGTTCTTTGAGATCAGGCATCGTGTCCGCGCAGGGGAGTTTG
>CALBVA010000018.1 GCA_937969125.1 uncultured Verrucomicrobiales bacterium
AGACTCTTTTCTTCTCAGCGACAATGCCTCCCGTCATCGCTGGATTCGCCGAATGGTGCCTCACCGATCCCGCCACGGTAGAGATCGCCCGCCGCGAGGTCGCGGCGACGGTTTCGCACGCCTTCTATCCGGTAGCCATGCCCCAGCGCGATGAGCTCCTGCTCGCCCTGATCGATAAGACAGAATACGAGTCCGTGATGATCTTCACGCGGACCCGCAAGGAAGCGGACGTCATTTCCTTCCTCCTCCGAGACCAGCCGAACATCGGCGACAAGGTCACCGTGATGCACTCCGACATCCGCCAGACTGATCGCATGAAAGCACTGAAAGGCTTTAAGGACGGCACATATAATATTCTTGTGGCGACCGATGTCGCGGCCCGCGGAATCGATATTTCAGGGGTCTCACACGTCATCAACTACCGCGTCCCGGAAAACCCTGAAGACTACGTACACCGTATTGGCCGGACCGGTCGTGCCGAGAGCGAGGGCGATGCCTTCACCATTCTCACTGCTGATGAACTGGACAATGCCAATGGCGTTGAGGGATTCATTAACAAGAAGATCGAGCGCAAGAAGCTGGAAGGCTTTGAATACAATTACACCGCTATGCTCGATGACTCCCCCGCCAAGCCTATCCGCAAGCCCAAGCGCGGCGGTGGCAAACGTCGCCGCAGGTAGGCCACTCCTGATCACCTTGCCACTTTGCAAGGCCTCCCTCATAGGGTAGTCTGTCTTGATGGGATCAGTGCTGGAAATCGCGCAACGGCCCGAGCTGGGGGCCGATCAAACGGCATTCAATCTCGCCATCTGGGAGCGGTTACTCGCTGATCCGCTCTACGCGAAGATCAAGACGGGCCACTTTGGCGACGGTGTGAAAGGAATCGATATCGCCAAGATATCCTTCGCGCGTCTGAGGCAGCGCGGAGAAAAGTCAATCTACACCCTCACGTCGGAAATCTGTGTGGAGGTCATTTCTTCCTCGAACACTCCGGCTGATTTTTCTTCATGGTTCCGGAAATGCCGCACCACATCCCGACTTATTAATTCGTGCGCACCCTAGGAATCGATCCCGCTGTCCGGAATACCGGATATGCCATTTTGGAAGGCGACCACTCCTCGGCTAAGGCTCTGGATTACGGTGTCATTTCAATCCCCGCCCGCATCAAGCAATCGGGCGCGCTGGAAGCAGTTTGCACCGGGGTGAAAAATCTCATCGCAAAGTGGCAGCCGGATGAGATCGCCATTGAAGGAATCATCTACGTGCAATCCCACCGCACGGCAATCTCGATGGGAGCTGCGCGGGCCGCTCCACTCATCGCAGCGGCGAGCTTCGGACTGAAGGTTTACGAATACTCCCCAAAGAAGGTCAAGAAGGCCATCGTGGGAAAAGGAACAGCGGACAAAAACCAGGTCGCCTTCATGATCCGCGCGCTACTGGGCCTCTCCGAAACCCCGCCCTCTGATGCGGCGGATGCCCTCGCCATCGCGCTGGCCCATTTGCAAGCCTCCGACCCGCGCCGGGCAGCTCTCCTGGATCGCCGGGAGGTGTAACTTCCTCCCACCAAATCCCCCCTTTATTCGTCTGTCTACCTTTGCTAGCGTCCCAGCCCATGATGCACCTACGTCATTCCATCCTGCCAGCGATTGTCTGTGCAGTCACCCTGCCCGCCGCTCCTGCGTGGGCCCAATCCCCCGCCGAGCTGGCCAAGCTCGAGCCGAAGGAACTCTATTTCCAGGCCTGGTCGCTCAACCGCGACGCCGAGGACATGGAGGAGCGAAACGATATGATCGGAGCCTTCAGCAAATACCGAAAGGCTCGTACCTTCTACGACATCATCAAACTAAACCATCCCGACTACAATCCCGACCTCGTGAAGGACAAGGCCATCGAGGCCACCAAGGCGATGGAAAAGATCCACGCCCTCGCCCTCGCTCAGCAGAAGGAGCGGGAAGGAGACAAGAGCACCCCGCTCATTGAGATCCCCGGCGTCGTCACTCAGGCCCTCGTCATCCCAAAAAGCGTCGATCCTAAAGGCCCGAATGCCGCCCAGCTTACCCGTCTTCAAGGTCAGATCGATCGACTCCAGCAGCAGCTTAATGAAATGACCAACCAGCGCGGTGTCGCCGCCGCGCGGCTCCGCTCAGCCATCGACGAGTTAAAGCAGACCCGCTCAAAGCTGGCCTCCGCCCCTCTTCGCGATGACATGGCGGAATTGAACAGACAGGTCGCCCAGCTCCGCCGCGAGCGCGATGCAATGCGCGTGGCCAAAAACAAAGCAGAAGCCAAGGCCGCCCGTACCTTGCAGAAGCTCGAAAAAACCCAAGACGAGCTGGCGAAGTCCCGCGCTAAGGAAAAGGAGCTCCTCGCCGTCATCAAGAAGCAGGACAAAATCAACAGCAAGGTCGTGACCGGCCAGCAGGAACAACTCGCCGCCCTGCGAGATGAGATTGCCGAAAAAGACCGCACGTTCCAGAAGGTGACCGAGGAAGTTCGCGACCTCAAATCCCAGCTCGCCCAGTCACAAGCCTTCGCCCGGGAAATCGCGGAAGAACGCGACGCCCTCATCGAAGAACGCGACCAACTCAATGCCTTCCTCAAGCTCAATGAAAAAGACGCGATTGAGCAAATGCTGACTCAGAATCTCCAGCTAAGTAAGGAACTCAATGAAGCCCGCGCTAACCTGACGATGGTGCGTGAGGACTCAAACGCCACCAAGGAAAAGGTCCGCACCGCAATGCAGGCTCTGGCAGTCGCGAAGGCTAAGATTGAAAACCTCCAGAAAGAAAGAGACGAGGGAAAACAGAGCATCGAGCGACTAAAGAAAAAGCTCAAGCTCGCCGAGGACGACCTCCTGGCCCAGATCAATGGCGGCGAACTGAACAATCGCGGCAAGCAGGAAGTCGCCATGCTCCAGAGCGTCATTAAAAAGCTCAACGCCCAGATCCGAGCGCAGGAACAAACCGGTCGCATGCTTGTGGAACAGGGGGTCCGCCTCGGCGAAACCGACAAAACCTGGGCCCAGGCCATGAAGCACGCCACCGGCGACAAAACAATCGAGTGGTCGGATGAGGAGCTTCAGCTTCTCGAAGTCGCGGAATTCTCCGGTGATGGGGTCAATCTCACCAGCGCCATTCGCCCTACCGCGCAGGAGTATCAGCAAGCCACAAGTAAGCTCGCCGAATTCAAGAAAGACCTCCAACAAGTCGCCAACCGCCTCTTCAAAAAAGGTGACTTCCAGGCCGCTCGCGGAAACCTCCAGCTCATCGTCGATGAAGACCCTGGTGAGTGGGAATCGATGATCAATCTCGGCATCGTCCAGATGCGCCTCGAACGCCCGGAGGACGCCGCCCAAAACTTCCGCCAGGCCATCATGGTGGCGGGCGACCGAAAGATCCCCTTCGCTCACTTCATGCTCGGTGATGTCCTTTATAAAGTGGAACTCTTCGACGATGCACGAGAGGAATTGCAAACCTCGCTCGACCTCGACTCCGAGAACGCAAAAGCCCACATCCTCCTCGGCAATATCTCCTATAAAACCGGCAGTAACCGCGATGCCGAATTCCATTTCCGCGAAGCCAGCCGCCAGAATCCCAATCTCATCGAGCCTTACCTCAATCTCTCCATCATCCTGCTGGAACAAGGTCAGAAAAAAGAGGCCAAGACCCTCTACCAAGACTACCTCCGCCGCGGAGGCCCGGCCCGTCCGGTTTTGGAAGAGAAGTTGAAAAATTAGAAACAGAGCGATTCTTCTTTCCGGAGTTCCAGCCTCGACAAGGCCCACCCTCATCGGGCAGGAATTACGGATGCAGAGTTCATCCCGACGCAACTTTCTCAATAAGACCTCCCTCGTCGCAGGGGCTGCCCTTTCCTTCCCGAATCTTTTGCTCGCGAAGCGGACCGGCGGACCAATCATCCTCGGCGAAGGTGAGCACCAGTATGAAGTCATTCATGACTGGGCCATGCTCCCTTCCCAATTTAACTGGCAGGTTACGCACAATGTCGCCGTTGATGAAGCGCAGAACCTCTACGTGATGCACGAAGGCCATGCCTCGCAAAAGGGCCACCCCAGCATCTTCGTCTTCGATTCACGCGGGAAATTCATTCGCGCCTTCGGCAGCCAGTTCCAGGGTGGCGGCCACGGGATCGAAGTAAGAAAGGAAGGGAAGCAGGAATTCCTCTACGTTACCGCCTACCAGCAGGTGAAGTCATTCGCCAAGCTCACCCTCACTGGCGACGTAGTGTGGTATCAACGCGCACCCATGGCCTCCGGCCGATACAGCGCGGGCGAAGATACCACGACCAAAAAATCCTGGGGCCGGAATAAGTTCATGCCCACCAATATCGCCTTCCACCCTAGCGATGGCAGCTTTTACCTCGCCGACGGATACGGTGCTCATTGCATCCATCGCTATGACTCAGAAGGCCGCTACCTCGCCACCATCGGCAAGCCCGGTAAAGCTGATGGTGAATTCACTCTCCCCCACGGACTCTGGATCGATGACCGCGGCGAGAATACCCCCACCCTCTGTGTGACCGACCGCGGTAATGGCCGCCTCCAGTGGTTCGACCTCGATGGCAAGCATCTCAAAACGATGAATGATCCCTTCATCCTGCCGGCGAATATTGATGTCCATCAGGACCTCATGCTCATCCCTGATCTCGCCGCCCGCATCACCCTCCTAGATAAGGACGACAAGGTGATCCACCTCGGTGATGACGAGAAATGGCGAAAGCACGTCACCGCGAATAAGAACCAACTCCGCCGTGAACCACAGCGCTGGATCAATGGAAAATTTATCCATCCGCACGACGCGTGCTTCGACAAGAAGGGTAATATCTTCGTTGCCGAATGGGTCGCCACCGGTCGCGTCACGAAGCTGCGCAAAGTTTAAATTAAGACCCGAAGATTTTTGAGCGAACGTGCTTTTGCGACTTGCCAAAATCGGGGTTTTGGAAAAACTCCCCCCAACGGAGAGGTGGCAGAGTCTGGTTTAATGCACCGGTCTTGAAAACCGACGTAGCGCAAGCTACCGAGG
>CALBVA010000019.1 GCA_937969125.1 uncultured Verrucomicrobiales bacterium
CATCGGAGCCGGGCATCAGGTCACCGCGCTCTACGAGGTGGTCCCGGTTGGCGTGGCTGGCCCTGAGACACCGGTGGGATTGAAATATCAGAAACCCACGTCAACCCCACCCGCGAAGAGCACTGTTGTGGCCTCGCCGGAAATGCTCACCGTGAAGCTCCGTTATAAGCAGCCGGATGGTCAGGTCTCGACCGAGCTTTCGCAGCCACTCACCGATGGCGATCAAAGCTGGGAAAAATCAGGTAATGACTTCCGCTTCACCAGTGGGGTGGCGCTCTGGGGAATGCTTCTGCGGAACTCACAGTACGCGGGATCCGGTGACTCTGCGCTAGCGTCGCGTCTGATTTTCGAGTCAGCGGGCAGTGACACCCAGGGGCATCGTGCTGAGCTGGCTGACCTTATTCGAAAGTGGTCGGCTCGTCGTTAGGCGCATCCGATGAAAAAACCCGCACCATCACTGGTGCGGGTAAATTAATGATCGGCATACCGGAACCGTAAAATACCAGCTACGCGAGGATGCTCTTTACGACATGGCCGTGGACGTCGGTGAGACGGAAGCGGCGACCCTGATATTTATAAGTGAGGGCGGTGTGGTCGATGCCAAGTTGCTGGAGGATAGTGGCCTGTAGATCGTGGACGTGGACCGCGCCTTCTTTGTAGGCGTGCTTGTTGGCCTTGAGGAGATTGCCGTCAGCGTCGGTAATATTATAGCCATAGTCATCAGTGTGGCCATGGACATGGCCGCCCTTGACCCCGCCTCCGGCGATGATAGTGGAGAAGCAGCGATTGTGGTGATCTCGTCCGTATTTCGCCGCAGTGATGTTACCCTGACAAAACGGGGTGCGCCCGAATTCGCCTCCGTAGATGACGAGGGTGTCTTCTAATAGGCCTCGTTGCTTCAGATCCTTCATGAGACCGGCGGCGGGCTGATCGGTATCGCGGCACTGGATCTCGAGCTGAGTCGGGATGTTATTGTGCTGATCCCACCCCGCGTGCATGACCTGGATGAAACGACTTCCGCGCTCGGCAAGGCGGCGGGCTTGCAGGCAGTTCCGCGCGAAGGATCCCGGGCGGTCAACATCGGGGCCGTAGAGGTCTTTGACGTGTTGCGGTTCACTAGCGATGTCGGTGAGCTCGGGAACGCTGGCCTGCATGCGGAAGGCCATTTCGTATTGGGCAATGCGGGCCTCGATTTCCGGATCCTGATAAGCCTCATGGTGGATGGAGTTTAGCTCAGCGAGATCGGCAAGAAGGCGACGACGCTGTGGGCGGGTGACCTTGTCCGGATTGCTGAGGTAGAGGACGGGATCGCCCTGGGAGCGGAACTTCACACCCTGAAATTTCGAGGGAAGGAAGCCGCTACCCCAGTAGTGGTCGAAGAAGAGCTGGCCGCAGGTGTTTTCCTGATCGCGTGAGGTGAGGACGACGTATGAGGGGATGTTTTCATTCTCGCTGCCGAGTCCGTAGGTGGCCCATGCCCCCATGGACGGACGTCCCGCGATCTGAGAGCCGGTGAGGATGTAGCTCGTCGCCGGGGAGTGATTAATGGCCTCGGTATACATGGACCGGATGAGGGTGAAGTCATCCGCCACCGACCCGAGGTGCGGGATCATGGTGGAGAGATTCATCCCGGATTTGCCGAATCTCTTGAAGGGCTTATGTGCTGGAAGGAGGGCCAATTTTGACTGTTTGGCAGTCATGGTGGTCAGGCGTTGACCATCGCGCACGGAGGCGGGAAGCTCCTCGCCGGCCTTCTTGCGGAGGAGGGGCTTTTCATCAAACATATCGACATGAGACGGGCCACCAGACATCGCGAGATAGATCACGCGTTTCACAGCCGGGGTTCCTTCATACTTCGCGCCGGAGAGTAGGCTGGCCATGGCGGCCGAGCCGATCCCGAGAGAGGTGGAGGCGAGAAATTGGCGTCGGGTTCGTTGGGCTTGGTCTTCGAGGATCATAGGAGCAAGTTGTAAGATTTGGCGGGCTATTCCTTGTTGAGAACTTCGTCGAGATTCAGAACGATCTGGGCGATCATGGTGAGAGCTTCGTGCTGCGATTTTAAGGCCTCGAACTCGCGCTTGTAAGCTTGTTCGAGGACTTGCTTTTCACGGGGGAGCGGTTCGCGCCCGGTCGCTTTTTTGAAGAGCTCAGCGACATCTTGCGATGATTTCGCAAGGGCCTTCGCGGCATCCACATAGAGGGGATCATTGAGCAAAGTGAGCGCCTGCAGCGGAGTGTTGGTGCGAGCCGGTTTGACGCTACAGAGCTGGCGGCTCGCAGCATCAAACATATTCGGCGGAGCAAGCGTCCGACGCCAGAAGGTGTAGAGACTGCGGCTGTATTGATTGATCGGATCGTCGAGCTTGGGGTATTTGAATCGGCCGAATGAGACCTCCTCCCACATCCCCTCGGGTTGACGCGGGTAAGTCGGCTGACCAAGAAATTTTTCGCTCAAGAGACCAGAAACAGCGAGGGCCTGATCGCGGAGGGCGGCGGAGGAAAGGCGGAAGCGAGGACCGCGGGCGAGCAGGAGATTTTTGGGATCTTTTTCGAGAAGGAGGGAGTTGGCCTTTGAGCTCTGGCGGTAGGTCGCAGAGGTGACAATGAGCTCCACCATGTGTTTGAAATCCCAACCACTTTCGACGAACTCGACGGCGAGCCAATCAAGGAGTCCGGGATGACTGGGCAAGGCTCCCTGCAGGCCAAAGTCCTCCGGCGTAGAGACAATGCCGGTGCCGAAGATTTCCTGCCAAAGCCGGTTCATGAGAACGCGCGCGGTGAGAGGATTTTTCTCCGAGACCATCCAGTCTACGAGATCTTTGCGATTGAGATCTTGGTCGCGCGGCAGATCAGAAAATGAGCTCGGGAGTGAGGCCTGAAGCTCCTCGCCGATCGGCGCGTCATAGACTCCGCGGTCGCGGATTTTCGCGCGAGGAGGAGTTTTCCGATCCTTCATAATCATGACGACCGGGGCGGCATGCTCGAGAGGCTTGAGGATTTTGTCCTGTTTCTTGAGATCAGAGTAGGCAGTGCGCCATTCCTCGTTAGTGCTGATATTGAAGAGGAATTTTTTGCGGAAGGTTTTGTTTTCGTAGCCGCTGAGCTTCTTGCCGTTGGCGAGTTTTAAAAGAATGGTTTTGTCAACTTTGCCCATCTTCTCGAGTTCGGCAGGAGAGACGCTTTTGGCGTGTTTGATCTCGG
>CALBVA010000020.1 GCA_937969125.1 uncultured Verrucomicrobiales bacterium
TCAAATGGAGTGTTTTTTTATTTACCCATTAAACGCCCAGAAGATCTGAAGAACCAATTAAGGCGATCTTGTAAGCTCCGATTTTACACGGCCGAAAATTTATTTGAATTTTCTTCCCGGAGAGTGACGCTTTTAATATCCGGGTCCCGTTGATTGATAACTAAGCCCGCGTTGATAGTGATCCAGTCCTTATGAAATTTCTTAAAAATCTCTTTTTGTTGAAGCTCTCGTTGTCGCTAAGCAGCCAAGCTGCCGTGGTGCAGGCGACTGATCATATCTCGGGGGCCGGCAATGATCTCGCTTATGCTGCAGATGTCTCCACCAATGATCTCATCAATAGTGGCCAACCATCCCTCGCGGCTGCGACCTCAACCCCGAGTCTGAATCCCGGAGGAAGTGACTTCCAGCCAGAGAATCTTAATGATGGCGATTATCTTAACGGTGCGGCTAATGTCACCTTCTACGATTCAAGTCGCCTTCCAGCCACCGTTACCTACGACCTGGATGTCAGTACGTTTACGATGGGTTATGATATCTCGAGCATTGCTACCTTTATGGGGTGGTCCGGGGTCAATGGAACCCAGTGCAATCAAGTTTACACGGTGGAGGTGAGAGAAGTCGGCTCAGCGACATACAATCAGATTGCCTCGGTGAATTATCTGGCCTTCCCGGACTCCGGGCTATCCACACCTTATGAATCAAAGGTTGTCCTTACAGAGGATTCTTCCGGAAAGCTCGCTACAGGGGTTGACAGTATTCGCTTCATCTTCTCCAGCGTTACTGGCGGGTCGCGAGGAACCGTTTTGCGGGAGATTGATGTCAATGGTGCCCCTACAGGGACTCCGACTGGCACGATCACAATCAGCAGCCCGATCCCGCGCCAAATTTTTCAACGCACTCCTGCCGGGGTGGGAGAGGTTCCTTTGCTTGGATCATACACCGACACGGTCGATGCCATCGAGGCGAGGCTCGTCGTGCGCAGCGGGGGTGGGAACTCAGGCACCTCGCAAGCCTGGCAGGTCATTGATGCGAGCCCATCAGGGGGGACCTTTACCGGAACTCTGGCGAATGTCCCGGAGGGTGGTTGGTATGACCTTGAAATGCGCTCCATCACTGGCGGAGTTCCTTCCAATGTCGCTACGATTGAGCGAATTGGGATCGGTGATATTTATCTCATCGCCGGGCAGTCGAACTCGGCAAACTGGGGCAGTGTCGCGCTCGATCCCAATGATGATCGGATCTCGGTCCGCACGCTTCCGATGGGTGGCAGCTGGGTCCGCGCGACTGATCCACTGCCGAACTTGAACCCCGGACGTGCCGGGACGGGCGGGAGTGCTTGGACGCGTCTGGGTCCGTTACTGACTGCCTCTGAAAATGTCCCTGTTGGTTTTCTCTCATTGGGAATCGGAAATACCGAGATCGCCGAGTGGACTCCCAATAATCTTTTCTACAATACCCACCTTAGGGATGCAGTTCAGTCCTTCCCGCAGAATGGGTTCAAGGCCATCCTCTGGCACCAGGGAGAGCGGGATGCTAATGACTCCACCTCTTACGCCGACTACAAAAGGGATCTGGAGGCGATCATTGCGGGGACTCGTTCGCCGGCAGTTGGTAACTGGGCCATCCCTTGGTTCATCGCAGAAGCCTCTTATCAGGGAGCTTCTAATTTGTCCGAGGAAGAGCCCATTAAAGCTGCGCAAAGGGCGGTAGCGGCAGCCGATCCTTTCGTATTCTTAGGACCGTCGACCGACGAATTCCACCTTGAAAACGCAGCCAGCGGGAAGCTGAGCGATGGCGTGCATTTCAATGAGGCCGGCCTTGCCGATCATGCCGCCCAGTGGTTCGCGATTTTGACAAATGAGGTTCCTGTCGCGCTCGAAAATGGTGACTTTGAGAAGAACGTTGACCCCACCGTCACGAACAGATCCGCACTTTCAGAAAACGTCACCGCCCTGACGGATATCAATGCGGGTAATTCTCCATCAGTTTTGGATTGGCGAATTCTTTCGGCCGACGGTCAGGCTGCCGCAGATGGGAGTAATGGTTTCATGAACCCCGGAACCAACACATACGGAGTTATTGATCCGCCGAATCTCATCGGACCGCACGCAGCTGTCCTTTCCGCTGGCACGGCTGGAAATTATTTTCTGCAGGCGACACGGGCAAGGGCTGTCGGTGGGGAGACCTACCAACTCACTGCCTCCTTCGGCCTTCGCAATGGTGGTGGCTCCGAAGTCTACGGGAATGCCCGAATGGAGCTCTTTGCGGGGTCGCTTTCTCTCGGATCACTCTCGGTTCCAGAGACCGCGTTGGTCGCTGGTGAATTTACCGCTCAGACCCTGAGCGTGGTCGCTCCCGTCAGCGTGGATGGCCAGGAGCTGGCAGTTCACATTGTTAAAGCCGATGGCGGTGCCAACACCTATGTCGACTTCGATAATGTTCAGCTGAGTCTATTTGCACCAACCACTGGTTTGGTTACCGCAACCCAGCCGGTGGAACGCGAAATTGTTCAGCGCGATGGCGCGAATTTCGGGGTGATTCGGGTTGCCGGAACATACGAAGGCAGTGTCGATTTCATCGAGGCTCGCGCGATCGTTCGCTCCGAGAGCGGGAATTCGGGAACTTCCATCGATTGGCAGACTGTTGATGCCTCCCCGGGTGGAAACGCATTTTCGGGCTCCTTGACCGCAGTCCCCGCAGGTGGGTGGTATGATGTTGAGTTCCGCTCCGTGACCGGTGGCACCCCCTCCGCGAGCACTTATGTCGAGAAAGTGGGAGTGGGTGACATTTATTTGGTTTTCGGACAGTCAAACTCGGTGAATTTTGGTGAGCCCGCGCTGGACCCTGCCGATGATCGAGTCTCGGCCCGGACGCTTCCCACTGGCAACGAGTGGGTGCGGGCAGTCGATCCGCTCCCAAACTTCGATCCCGGCCGTGGTGGGGCGGGAGGCAGCACTTGGACTCGGCTGGGGCCACTGCTCACCGCTTCGGAAAATGTTCCAATCGGATTTGTCTCCATGGGTATCGGGAACTCCCATGTCAGCGAGTGGATCTCACCCAATTTGTTCTATCTGAGCCGCATTAAATCTGCTGTGCAGTCATTTCCGGCGCACGGATTCAAGGCGATCCTCTGGCATCAGGGAGAACGCGACGCTAATCTCACGACCTCGGCCGCTCTCTATCAGAGCCGCCTGGAAGGTATCATCGCCAGTAGTCGTAGTGATGCCACCGGGCAATGGCCGATTCCTTGGTATGTCGCTGAGGCCTCCTATCAAGGCTCGACAACCCTGACTCAGGAGGAACCAGTGAAGGCTGGTCAAAGAGCTGTCGCTTTCAATGACCCGCTGGTCTTTTTGGGCCCCTCGACGGATGAGTTTCATCTCGAAAATGCTGGCGCGGGTAAACTTCATGACGGCCTGCATTTTAGTGCCCGAGGACTTCAGGATCACGCCGATCAATGGTTCGCCATCCTCACCCGTACCGTTCCTACTGAGCTGGAAAATGGGGGGATTGAAAAAAATACCGACCCACTTGTGACGACTCAACCGCCTCTGGCGGAAAATGCCATAGCTGTCACTTCGATCACTGCCGGACTGTCACCCTCGGTGATCGACTGGCGGATTCTTGCTGCCGATGGCCTTGCCGCCGCTGATGGATCGAATGGATATTTTAACCCCGGAACGACTCTCTACGGAGTGAGTTCACCCACAGGTGTCGAAGGATCCCACGCAGCCTTCCTTGAGGACGGGACAGCCGATAACTTCTTCCTCCAGCCGACACGCATCCCGATCATCGAAAATCAGACTTACCGAGTGACCGCTTCCTTCGGCCTCCGAAGTGCTGGGACTGCCAGTTTTGGGAATGCCCGCCTGGAGATCCTCTCTGGAAATTCCTCGTTGGCTCAGCTGGAGATCACCGCGGCAGATCTGGTTGCGGGAGAGTTCACTCCTCAGACTCTCGATGTCACCGTGCCTGTGGGTGCCGTGGTCGGCGAGTTAGGGATTAAAATCAGCAAGCTCTCCGGGGCTGGCACCTACGTCGATTTTGACAATGTCAGCCTGACTCAACTGACCCCATACGATATCTGGGCCCAGGCAAACGGATTCGGTCTCCCCGGTGTTGATGACGACGGCGATGGCTACCCCAACCTCATAGAGTTCGCTTTGGGGGATCCTTCCGGCACTGGAGAGTCATCAATCATTCCCTTTACCAGAGAAGGATCCGCTCTCCGGGTGACTCGGCGTCCGTCCGCCCAAGCGGGTGTGAGTTATCAAGTGGAGCAGTCGACCACTCTACAAGGTGCAAGCTGGTCTGCTGTCCCAAATGTGACCGAAACCCAGATCTCAAGCTCCGCAAACTTCGAAACGATCGACCTCACCATCCCCGGTGGCTGGGACCTCGACAATGGTGTCTTTTACAGGCTGAAGTTAGTTCTAATAGAGTAGGAGCTGCTTCAAAAAGATTCAAAGTACGAGGACCTCCCGGACTTTTTTCTGGAGAATTCTGTCTTTCTGGAATCCCCCTCAATTAGGTCCTTAAAAACCTTCGCGCCTTTGCGACTTAGCGGTGCACCTTCGCCCTATGGCATGTCTTCTTGCAAATTCTCCCGCCACATAGTGATACTGCGCGCGTGAGCGAGACAGAGCAGCCCCTGGTCGGCGTCGTGATGGGAAGTGATTCGGATTGGCCTACCATGGCGAAAGCCGTTGAGGTGCTGGAGGAATTTGGAATCCCTTTTGAGGCCCGCGTCGTGAGCGCGCATCGGACTCCGGAGCTACTCGTTGACTACTCCAAGACCGCTCAAGACCGCGGCTTGAAAGTCATCATCGCCGGTGCCGGTGGAGCCGCGCATCTTCCTGGCATGGTCGCCTCCATGAGCATCCTTCCCGTTCTCGGAGTTCCCGTGCAATCTCGCGCCCTCAGCGGGATGGATTCACTCCTCTCCATCGTGCAAATGCCAAAGGGCATCCCAGTCGCTACCTTCGCTATCGGCGAAGCGGGAGCAGGCAATGCCGGCCTCTCAGCAGTGTCCATACTGGCGACCTCGGACGAGACCCTCGCAGCGAAGCTCCAAAAATTTCGCGAGAACCAGCGCGATACCGTGCTTGCGAAAGTCCTCCCGTCCGAAGCCTGATCTCTCTTTCTCTCTTCGTGAAACAAATGACTCTCGGAATCCTCGGCGGCGGCCAGCTCGCCCGCATGCTCTGTCTCGATGCCCGCCGCATGGGTGTCCGCACCATCGTCTGGAGTGGCACACCCAGCGCCGACCCTACCGAAGGGGTGGCGGACATCGTCCTTTTGAAGCCTTTCGATGACCTCGAAGCCTGCGCGGAATTTTGCCGCATTGCCGATGTCGCCACGGTGGAATTTGAAAACATTCCGCTGGAGGCCCTCCGCGCAGTAGAGGAAAAGATCACCCTGTCTCCTTCGTCGGAAAGCATCGGGGTGAGCCAGCATCGCTCGCGTGAGAAATCGTTCTTGCGCGAACATGGCATTCCCTGTGCGCCTTTCGCCTTGGTGAATACACTCGATGAACTCCGCTCGGCCTACGCTGAGATCGGCCCCGTCGGGGTCCTGAAGACGGCGGCCTTCGGCTATGACGGGAAGGGGCAAGTCAAGCTCACCTCAGCTGATGAACTCGAAGCCGCCTGGGAATCAGTGGAGGGACAACCTTCCGTCCTGGAGGGTTTTATTGACTTCCAGTGTGAAATCTCCGTCCTCGTCGCGCGTGGGCAGACCGGCGAGTGCCTTGCATTTCCGCCTGCCGAAAATCAGCACCGCCACCACATTCTCGATCTTTCTATCGTCCCTGCAAGAGTGTCCGAAGCCACCCTCGCCGAAGCTGGTGAGATTGCTCTGAAGCTCGTCGAGGAACTCGATTACCGCGGTCTTCTCGCAGTCGAGTTTTTTGTCGAAAAGTCGGGTCGCGTCCTTGTCAATGAGATGGCTCCACGCCCGCATAACTCTGGTCACTACACCATGAACGGTTGTGTGACCTCGCAATTTGAGCAGCAGCTCCGTGCAGTCTGTGGTTTGCCCTTGGGCTCCACCGATCTCCTTTGCGATACCGTAATGTTAAATCTCCTCGGCGACATGTGGCATGAGGGAGATCTCAATACCGCCCGCATCTTCGCTACCGAAGGTGCCAAGCTTCATCTCTACGGAAAAGCTGACGCCTCCGGCCGCCGCAAAATGGGTCATGTGAACCTCGTAGCCGGCAGAGATGTCATTGCGCGAGCTGAGGCGTTGAAGGTGGATCTTTTAGGCGAGTAGGCGGAAGAATGGGATGATCCGTCCCCGGTCACATCTGTAGGGTCTGAACCGGCTTAGCAGACTGTTTTAAAAGGAGGTGTTTCGCGGAGAGTTTATAATACTCACTCCGAGACGCACCTCAGTCTCAAGATCGCGCACTAAATTTCCCGAAGAACCAAATTTTGGAGGAATCATTAACTTCCATCCGGTCAGG
>CALBVA010000021.1 GCA_937969125.1 uncultured Verrucomicrobiales bacterium
TTCTCCGGTGTCTTCGGGGCGCACTTCGTTGATGATAATGTAGCCGTCACCCGTCTCGTCGTTCCGCCGCCGACTCTCTTTGAAGAAGACTCCGTTTTGGAGTCTCGCAGTCTGGGACTTTTCGCTCTCGAGAAATGGAAAAAAGGTTCCTTTAGTCTCCAAGCCGGACTTCGCTGGGACCAGACGGAGGTCTCCTTGACTGATCAGCTCGGCTCTGTTCTTTCCGAAAAGGCCGCCTCGTTTTCGCAGTCCCTTAGTGCCAGTTATGAATTCACTGAGCTGGGACCCTTTGATTACGTGAAGACCTCTCTCACGGCTTCACGAATCGAACGCCTACCCACCGCCATCGAGCGCTATGCCTTTTACAACAATGCCGCGATCGGACGCTTCCTCATCGGTGGTGACCTCGATGGGGAGCAGCTGGAAAAAGAAGTCTCCATGGGCCTGGAGCTGTCCCTGGAAGCGGAGCGGGGAATTTTTTCCTCTCAGTTCTCGGCCTTCTATTATCGCTTCGATAACTTCACCTATCTGGAGGATCAACGGGGAATCAGCATCATGCCGACCGCGGAGTATGAACAAGCGGAGGCCGATTTTTATGGCGTGGAAGCGTCGGCCAAATGGCGCTTGCTGGAGGATGAGGAAGGGTGGGGGACCTTTGATTTACGGTTAGTGGGAGATGTCATCCGCAGTCGAAATTTTGATCGTAATGACGAGCCGCTGCCACGAATGCCGGCGGCACGTTTGGGGTTTGAGCTGACTTGGGAAAATGATCGCTGGTCGACAGCTCTGGAAGGGCGATACGTTTTTGCGCAGAACCGGACCGCTCCCTTTCCGACTCAGGAGTCATCGACCGAGGATTATCTCATGGTGAATGCTTCGATTTCGTGGCTTCCTTTGAAGGACTCGGAAGACCTGCGCTGGTCACTACGGCTGAACAATCTGCTCAATGCCGAAGCTCGTGACCACACCTCATTTCGCAAGGAAACAAATCCGCTGCCAGGCTTCGGCCTGAGTACGGAGTTGAGGTGGGTGTTCTGAGTGAGCCAGGAATTGACTTTGGCAGGGAAGAAAAAAGCCACCTGGTTTGGCCAAGTGGCTTTGGGAGATTCGCCTTGAAAAGGCCGGGATTTTTATCCCTGGCAATCGCAGTTGTTGTTGCAGCAGCCGGAGCCATTTTTGTGACCGGAGGCACAAGCTTCGCTGCAGAAATCCTTCCCATCGCGGGCAACGTGGTGGCCTTCGCCCACTTCACATTTGCAATCAGGGCAGGCACATCGGGTCGCTTCAGTATTCATAACGCAAATACATGAACACATGCTCATGCATTTGTCAATTGAGCATTTCCGTTTCGCAACCCATACTTGGGCATGCCCCATTCGAGTGCCACTGGCAGCCTAGATTCATCGCAAGAAGGCCTCTGTTCAGAGCGTCATGCCGCTAGCCTGGCCACTGCTGGCCCATTAGCGGTTACTGAGGCACAGCGAATGGCTGAGTTTTTAAACGTTCTCGCGGATCCGACCCGGCTTCGTTTGATCTCGCTTCTGGCGGCAGAGGAGTATTGCGTCTGTGATCTCGCAAGCAATCTGGGCATGACGGATTCTGCGATTTCCCACCAACTCCGTGCGCTGCGTGCCGCCCGTCTGGTGACTTATCGAAAAGTAGGCCGCCAAGTCTTCTATCAACTGCACGATCACCACGTTCTGGAACTCTACCAAACGGTGCGCGAGCACTTGAATGAAGAGTCGTGATTCGTCGGCATCTTGTTCGCCACGTTTGCCAGTTGAGATTTTTAGCCGGGCTCCTCAGCCCAAAATTGCCATCTTCCATTTCGGAAACGGGTCTTTGAAAGTCTTGTGCCACTTGCGTTCATCGGTAGCGATTTCGTCTTCGGTGAGAAGGCAGCTGTCGAGCATGGCAATGAGAGCTTCGCGATCCATGTTGCGCCCGATGAGAACGATCTCCTGACGGCAGTCGCCATTGGCACCTTTCCAGACACGTTCGATATGAGCGCGCTCTTCGGGCCAATGGTCTTTTGGAACTGCGGCCCAGAAATGCCCCGCGCATTGGTGACGCGCGACGGCTCCGGCTTGTGACCAGAAGCCTGCCATCTTAAGCCGCGTCGCCAGCCAGAAAACTCCTTTGGAGCGAATGACACCGGGCCATTCCTTTTTGAGGCAATTGAAGAAGCGTTCGGGATGGAAGGGCACCCGCCGTTCGTAGATGAAATTAGAGATACCGTATTCCTCAGTTTCGGGAGTGTGTTCGACCAGGGAATCAAGCCAGCCTTCAGTTTCTGAAGCTTTATCCTCATCATAGAGTCCGGTTCCGAGAACGGACTTGAGAGGCACATGTGACTCTATGGTATCATGAATGATGGCCTTGGGATTCAAGGCACGGATCATGCCGTGCACGGTGTGAAGTTTTTCCTTGGAGACGAGGTCTGTTTTATTGACGAGGATGACATCGGCAAATTCGACCTGGTCGCTGAGGAGATCGACGATAGTGCGCTCGTCTTCTTCGCCGACGGCCTGCTGGCGGTCATCGAGAGTTTCCATGGTGGAAAAGTCGTTGAGGAAATTGGGAGCGTCCACGACGGTCACCATGGTGTCGATATGAGCGAGGTCTCCCAAGGACTGCCCGTCTTCATCCTCAAAGGTGAACGTTTCAGCAACGGGCATGGGCTCGGAGACGCCGGTGGACTCAATGACGAGGTGGTCAAAGCGATTCTCACGGGCGAGTTTACCGACTTCTAACAGAAGGTCTTCGCGCAAGGTACAGCAGATGCAGCCATTAGACATCTCGATCATCTTTTCCTCGGTGTGAGAGAGGGCTGCATCACCATTGCGGACAAGGTCGGCATCGATATTAACCTCGGACATATCGTTGACGATGACGGCCACGCGCTTGCCTTCACGATTGCGAAGAATGTGGTTGAGAAGAGTCGTTTTTCCGGCTCCGAGGAATCCGGAGAGGACGGTGACCGGAAGTTTTGTGGATGAAGTCATAATTAGGGAAATGAAAAACGTTCGGGAACGAAAAAAGACTTTACAGACGGCGATCACTAACGCAACTAATTTGCATTATGTTAAAGGTGTTACCTTCCCAAGAAGCCCAACTGACTGAAAGTAGAGTGAAGTTTTGGAATCCCGATCGTGTTGGAGTGTGGGCTTCGATCCTGTGTGCCATTCACTGTGCGGCGACCCCGGTTCTCCTTCTGCTTTTGCCGACCTTCGGCAAGGCATGGTCCCATCCCGCCTCTCATTGGGGAATGGCCTTGATCGTCGTTCCGATAGCGGGCCTGATGATGACGAAAGGGTTCCAGAAGCACCGGCGGAAATGGATCCTTCTGAGCGGTTCGCTGGGGATCGTGCTTGTTTTGGTGGGAGCGGTTTTGCCCTATCTGGAGACGCCCAAGCAAAGCATCGTCCCGTTAGAAAATTCCGTTTCTGAAACAGAGGCTCCCGTTGAGGAATGTGCTGGTGTCGGATGAGCTGGCTCTGAAGCAGCGGTCGCTGCTGACGGTACATCCACTACTGGCTGTGTTGATCAATGTTGCCCTTCTTTTCAGGTGAATGAAGCGGGTGAGCGCACCCTTTACATCCCACCAGCGAGTATCGTGACAACGGCAGGTGGACTCTTTCTCATCGCAACCCACGTGGGTAATCTTTGCTGCTGCGCCTCATGTCGCAAGAAGCGGAAAAAGCTGTCCTAAATTTTTTTCGTAATCCTTCTTCCTTTTGAAAACGCAGATCGCATGCCTCTTGTCACCAAGATCGATCCCAACAGTGATTGGCCGGTGATGTGGGACCCGTGGCTGGCGCTAGTCAGCCACGGTGACCTGATTCTGCTTTCTCTATTCTCCGCTTCTCCAGCCCCTCGAGGTGAACTTTACGAGCTTCCGTTTTCCTTAACTTCTCTTTCTGGCGGCATGGTTTGCAGCGAATCGCGATAGCTTCGATTTCTCCTCCTTGCTCCTCATACCATTGCCTTTGTTGTTTGGCTGTCCACAAATCCTCTTCGCCACAGTCTTTGCAGGTGAACCACTTATCGTGGTAGTATTCAGGAATCGTCGGAAGAACACTGTTAGAAAACACCTTCGACTTATCTACTCGTATGATCGATCCGGCTCTCAGACCAGCTTGCAATGCCTGCGCGGCCTTTCTCTCAGCTTTTCCTACACGATGCTGTTTGAGCTCTTGCTGTTTGCGTTTGTTGCTCATTTTTTGGGAATAAAGGATAGCATTTGGTGAATTGGGATCGCCGTGCTACGAATCCGTATGGCCAGTTGAGGTGGTGTGTGTGGCGGGAGTTAAAACCTCCAGCCTACCCGATTCGCTACTCGGATGCGGCAGTGACTAGGTAGAATTCGACGTCTTTATTTTCTGAAA
>CALBVA010000022.1 GCA_937969125.1 uncultured Verrucomicrobiales bacterium
ATGCCCCTGGAGTCGGAGTTTCCTCGACAGAATTCCAAAGGTAGCAGCGTCGACGTGGACGGATGAAGGTGAAACCTCCCTCTTGACTATACCAGCCCGCACAGGATCCATAGAGCTCCACATGGCCACCTTGCCAATTCAAGCGATAGCAACTCGTTCCTTTTGACCCCTTGGATGGACTACGCTCAAATCCTTGTTCTTTGAGAAAATTTCCCGTCGGCCTCAAGATATCCTGACCCCAGAAAAACATCTGCTGCTGCAGTCCGTCTGAGAGGTCTCGTTGAAAGCAGGATGGTATTGCTGAAATGCTCATCAGGTAATGCAAATAAACTGCGCCGCTTTCTGGTGCAAGTAATTTGCGTTAGCGTCTTCATCCAGCAAGGAAGAACCAAATTTCCCGAAGAACCTTATTCTCCGGGGCGATTGTAAAGATTTGGTAACTACTCAGGTTCCTGGGATTGTCGCTAGTTCAAGGAGCCTGATAGTCACAAAAATCTGGGAGCAAACTGATCTCGTGTGAGTGAATTCACCGCTTCGATGTCTGCCGGTGCGATGGATTTTCTTTGGCAATGGCTGCCTCTATCGAGCCTGAAGGATCTTTTCGGTCTCGAGACCGGTCAGGCCCTTCAGCCCTTTGATCATGCGAGCGAGGATGAAGCCTCCGACCACCAGGAGGGGCACGCCGATGACCAGAAATCCCCAGCCGGTGATGCGGCCGACGTCTTCATTATAGAGCTCCTTCCAATTCGCAGCACTGGGATTGAGATCGTGCATGAAGTAATAGGCAAGGCCGAGATTCATGACGGCGGAAAGGCAAAAGGAGCCGAAGAAGAGGAGGGTGGATGACCAGAGAAGCTGGCCGAGTTCCGGCTGCTTTTCGTTCTTCTTGACTGCTTTGTTGATCCGCTGGTGATCAAAGATGCCCTCATTGTAAACGAAGGCATTGAAGAGCGGAGTTTGACTCTTGTGGGTGAAAAGAAAGAGCGATCCGAGGATGAGCGGTTGAATTGCTTCCTTAATTCCGAAGAGGTAGGGCGCGAGTTTCCGGGTCTCCGGTTCGTCGGTCGAGAAGAGGTAGATCGTAATCAGTCCGGTCAGGAGGACGTTGCCCACACCCACGGCCGAGAAGGTGTTGATTTTCTTGTGCTGGAGAAAGTGCCAGATGCCGTAGGCCAGCGGGATGGCGATCGCGAGGCCCATCGCAACGTAGGGTCCGAGGTGCCAGAGCTTTTCGCCATCCTTACTGCAGTGACTGAGAATAAGTACCGGCAGGATGACATTGACGATGATGTCGGTGAGGGGGTTGTCCTGCTTTTTGGCGGCGGGTGACTCTGGGGCGGGAGAGGTCGTTTCTTCTGACATGACTGGATATGGAAAGAGCCCGCGGAGAGCGGGCTCTTGGGGGAGAAATTGGAGGAAAAATTACTTCCCGTAAATGGAATTTCCGGAGGAACGGAGTTCATCGCAAGCCTGCTTCATGCGGTCGCAGAGAGATTGCTCAGCCTTCTTCAGATAGCTGCGCGGATCGTAGGCTTTCTTGTTTCCGACTTCGCCGTCGATCTTCAGCATGCCCTCGATGTTCTCGCACATGTGGGTGACGATGGGACGGCTGAAGGCGTATTGGGTGTCAGTATCGATGTTCATCTTAATGACGCCGTAATCGAGGGTCTCTTGGAGGTCCTCGGGAGAGGTGCCGGAACCGCCGTGGAAGACCAGGTCCATCTCGGCCTCTGCGCCGTACTTGTCGGTGACCACTTTTTGTCCGTCACGGAGGATGGTGGGCTTTAGCTTAACGGCGCCAGGTTTGTAGGCTCCGTGCACATTGCCGAAGGTCGCGGCGAACATGAAGCGGCCGATAGGATTCAGCGTTTCATAGACCTGGAGCATGTCCTCGGGGGTGGTGTAGAGCTTCTCGGCGGGGAGGCCGGAAGTATCGTGACCGTCCTCTTCTCCACCGACACACCCGGCTTCGATTTCGAGGATGATATTGAGCTCAACACACTCTTTCAGGAGCTCGGCGGAAATCTGGAGGTTCTCATCGAGCTCCACGACAGAGCCATCGAACATGTGGGACTGGAAGAGGGGCCCCTTGCCCTCGGCGATACGCTTGCGGGAGGCATCGAGGAGCGGGCGGAGGAAGGAATCGACCTTGTCCGGGTGGCAGTGGTCGGTGTGCAGCGCGACGAGGACATCGTATTTTTCAGCGAGGATGTGGACGGCCTCAGCGAGGACGATGGCACCGAAGGCGGCATCATTGACCGCCGTGCCGGAAGCGAACTGACCGCCGCCGGTGGAAACCTGGATGATGCCGTCGGACTTGGCCTCGGCAAATGCCTTCAGCGCACCGTTGGCGGTGGCGAGGGAGGTGATGTTGATGGCGGGATATGCGTATCCACCCTGCTGGGCGGCATCGAGCATCTGCTTATACTGTTCTGGGGTCGCGACTGGCATGACTGGCGCGGGCATACGGGAAATATTTCCCGCGTGCAAGGATTGGGTTTATACCGCTCGGGTGGGTGCAAGGAGGATTTGCTTTTTGGTCCAAGGGCTTCCCTTATGACGAGGTGTGGCCGGTCTTTAATGGATGATCCAGGATTTTGCTTCGAGAGATCCAGAAGAGTGGCTATCAGATGTATTGAAAAATGAGCACGACACGCGATAAAGTTCGAACATTCCTCCAGGGCACCGCTTACGATTCACTCTTCGAGGGTTATTTGGGTGAGGTCTGTAGGAGGAATGAGCAACGTCATCATTGAAGCTCCAAGTTTGTAGACTTCATTTCGTTTCTCAATTTACTCAGCGGACTCGATGGTGATGCCGTGTTCTTCAGCGAAGGCGGCTTTGAGGTCTTGGTCTTTCATTGAGCTGTGGATATTTCTGAGGAGCTGTGTTCGTTCTGGGCCATCGGGGAGGGTGAGAGCCCAGTCGGCGGCGGCGGCTGGTTCGTAAGGAATGAGGGTTTCGGCGTAGGTTTTAATGGCTCTGTTTTTGTTGGGACCAGCTTCTTGAGATTGAAGCCATTCACCTGCGGCGACAAAGTTGTTTTTAGTCCATCCGAAGAGGATTTGACTGGCAGCTCGGGTGGTGGAATTGTCGTTGTTTTCCTGCTGGCCAATCCAGTCGAGCCATTCTTTGGCTGAGTCGCCGACGTTGTGGAAGTGAAGGTTTTCTACGATGTGTTTTTTGTCCGTCTCTGAGAGGTCTGAGCTTTCGAGCCAAGTGCTGGCGGTTTCGAAGTTTTCTTTGATAAAGGCGCTGTTGACGAGGCTACGGATGGCAGTTTTCCGATTTACTCCGGTCAAGTTGTTCGCGTCTAGGGCTGCGAGGAATTTATCCTGATCGCCTGCTTTTACTCCCATCGCGAGGTAATGGTATGATTGATTTTTTTCTTTAGGATCTAGGGCATTGATCATGGTGAGGGCAGGCTCGAAGCCTTGTTGGGCTACGGTGAGGATGAGTTGGCTTGCTCTATCTCCGAGTTGGTCGCTATTTTCAACGACCCAAGCGGCGGCTGCTTGAGGGTCCTTTGCAGCATACTGACCGATGACCATGGGGAGCATATGGTTGTTACGATCGCCGAGTTTGAGGCTTTTGCTTGATTCGCTGATGAGGGCGAGTGCGGCTTCAGGGTTTTCAGAAGAAATCATCATGATGGACATCATTACGAGTTCGCGTTTGGTTTCATCTTTGATTGAGTTGTCCTCGGAGAGGGCTTTGATGAGGGACTTGAGATCGCTTGGGCTCATGTTGGTGAGCTTGTCGAGGAAGTCTGTGACTTCCTTTTGCATTTCGGATTGATTGAAGTCGCCTTCTGCCTGGGCCGCCTCCATTTTTTGAGCTAAGGTAGCGAGTTCGGTGGCGAACTCGCCGATGGCTTTTTCGCGGGCGGCGCGAGCGCTATCGCTGCGGACACGCTGGGAGCTGAAGGTGGCTTTGGGGTCAGTGGAGACATTTTTGGCGATCGCGGCGCTTTTCAGCTCCTCCCATTCGGAGGTGAGAACTTTGATTTTCTCTTTTTGGTCGAACCCGAAATATGCGTCGATACCGACGATGATGGCGCTTATTAGAAGTGAGATTTTCATGCTTATTCGGGTGTAGAGATTTCCTGGGGAATGGCTTCGATGAGATTACGGTATTGTTTGCCAGCTTCGGGGTCTTTGAAGTTGGCAATCTGTTCATTTACGACAGTTTCGCTTCCTTGAGAGCTAAATTTCCAAACGAAGGAGGTCAGAATCTCGGGATCGTTCAGTTGCTCTGAAATGGCGAGGGCTTTTTCAAATTCGCCTTGAGGATTGGTCCAACGGTTGTGGCCGTTACTGAGGGCATTGGAGACGAAATCGGCTTCTTGGCCCGGTGCCTCGGTCTTGGCCCACTGATAGATGTCTTCGAACTTTGATTCTGAATTGTTGTTGAGGGAATAATTGTTGACGAGGTTTTCGAGGACCGTTGTTTTTTCCTCTTCTGAGAGGGGGATGTTTTTGACTGTTTGACTGACCTGAGAAAGGTCAGCCAAATACTGATTTCCTAAGGCGGATGAAATGGCTTTTGAAGCTTGGTCGGGAGGAAGGCTTTCGCGAGCAATCTTGATAAGGTTTGTTGCAGTTTCTCCTTTGAATCTTTGGTGGCTGTTGGAGAGGAGGTGGAGTTTGTCTTTGTCTGAGAATTGCTCGAGGCGCGATTTGGCTGCGGCGTAATCTGAGGAAAGGAGCTGCTGAATGAGCGA
>CALBVA010000023.1 GCA_937969125.1 uncultured Verrucomicrobiales bacterium
CCTCCGGTTCTGGTTCGCATCGAAGCCCTGAAGAGGCTGGCTTAAAAAGCCTACTCCACCTCCAGGTAGCCCAAGATCAGGAAGCCATATTTCACGCGTGCTCAACGAGAATGGAATCCACCGTGTGCCCCTGGTGCATGATATCAGACACGATGATCAAGGGTGTCCCTGCCTCGATGTCCCGCTGATGGCGGAGTAAATCGACCGCTGCCGACATCGTATCACGGGGGATATCCTCGAAGTTCACCTCAAAGGCCCGCACTCCACGCGATAGCGTCAAAGCCCGGCACACCTGATCCTCCGGAGTGAAGGCAAAAATCGGTGAACGTGGACGCAACAACGCCGCCTGGTGCGCGGTCATCCCCGAACGGGTAAAGACGATCAGCAGTGCGCTCGGGATGGAATCAGCCAAACCCACCGCCGCATTAATGGTCTTCTGCTTTTCGGTTTTCAATGACGCTTCTTTCGCGAAACCCAGTGCTCCGGATCGCTCGATCCTCCGTGCCACCCGATCCATCAACTCCACACAACGCACCGGATGTTTCCCTACCGTGGTCTCACCCGAGAGCATGATGGCGTCAGCTTCTTCATAGACCGCATTCGAAACATCCGTCACCTCCGCACGGGTCGGGGTGGGATTCTGAATCATCGATTCCAACATATGAGTCGCTACGATGACGCGGCGTCCCAGCTGGTGACAGCGCTTCACGATCCGGCGCTGGATGATCGGTAACTCCTCCACATGAACCTCGATACCGAGATCCCCACGCGCCACCATGATGACGTCCGACTCGCGGATAATGTCATCGAGGTGCTTCATCGCCTCCTGATCCTCAAGCTTTGAAACGATCTGCGCATCCCCTCCGGCAGCGTGTAAAGCCGCCCGCAACTCACGAACGTGACCAGCATCCCGCACAAAAGATCCTGCGATGTAATCGGCCTCACACTCGGCGGCCACCTTGAGATCTGCGTGATCCTTCTCGGTCAGAGCCGGGAGGTTCAACCGGGTTCCGGGAAGATTGATATGGCGACGAGAGCCCATTGAACCCGAGGTCAGCACCTCACAAATCATCCGGTCATGAGCGAGACGGTGCACCTTCATCAGGAGCTCGCCATTGTCCACGATGAGATTATTTCCCTCCGAGACGTCGTTCATCAAACCGCCATAATTGACCGTCGTCGACTTCTCGACACTCGCATCCGTTCCCTCTTTGCGGAACTCCACTTGGTCTCCAACACTCAATAAAATCTTCTCATCAACATCACCGGTGCGGATTGACGGTCCCTGTAGATCAAAGAGCACACCCACCGTACGACCGACCTCTTTCGAGGCCTTCCGGATTTCCGGGACGATTTCCCGACACCAATCATGTCTCGCATGGCTCATATTTAGACGGAAAACATCGGCTCCAGCCTTGATCATCTTCCTCAGCATCTCGGGGGATTCTGTCGCTGGTCCCAGCGTACAAATAATCCGCGTTTTCCTCATCGTTGGCACGGCAGCAACATGACAAGAGGCTGCCATGCCGACAAGCTATGTCTCACAGTCCTCCAGGGGCACCTACATTTGAGCGAGGTCGATTTTCTCAGCCATTCCACTTCAGCAACTCTTCATAAGTCACCCCGGAGCCTCCAAAAAGATCGAGAGCACTCCCCACCGTGGCATCAAGCCGACCGTTGCTGGCTTCATTAATGAGCTCCATGTCCTGGAGTCCGCGCACGCCCCCTGCATAAGTAATGGGGCAACCCGTCCACTGCCCGAGAAGATTGACAAGGGGCACATCAACTCCGGCGCACTGACCTTCTACGTCGGCAGCATGGATGAGGAACTCGGCGCAGAATTGAGACAAGTAATCAATCGTTCCGAGGCTGATCTCCATCGAGGTGATGGTCTGCCATCGATTCATGGCGACCTTCCAGCCATCGCCAACCGCCCGGCAGCTGAGATCAATGATGATTTTCTCCGAACCGACCTCATCCACCAAGGCCTTGAGCCGGTCTTCAAGGAACTCCCCTGCCCTATCGAAGAGCCAGGAAGTGACGATGACCTCGCTGGCACCTGCCTCGATCCAGGAGGCCGCGTTTTCCAGAGTGATCCCGCCTCCGATCTGCAGGCCGCCGGGGTAAGCATCGAGGGCTTCGCGCGCGGCTTCGAAATTTCCAGGTCCTAACTGAATAACGTGGCCGCCAGTCAAGCGATCAGCAGCGAACTTCTGCGCATACCAGGCAGGTGATTTTTCAGAGACGAAGTTCTCAATCGCACCCTCGTCATTGAGCGTCCCCCCCACGATCTGCTTCACCTTTCCCTCATGGAGATCGATGCACGGGCGAAACTTCGTCATGGCCATTTCCGTAATTACGAAGTCTCTTACAGGAAACCAAGTGCTACATGATCCGCCTCCTCCTTTTATCGCTCTTCCCCGGCCTCCTCGCAGCTACACCGGAGGGCATGATCTTAATCAAAGGGGCAACCTACCAGCGCGGGACACCGAAGATGGAGGAATTGCCCCCGAATCCAGAAGAGCAACCGGTGCATAAAGTCACCGTAAACGGTTTTTATCTCGATGTGCATGAGGTGACGAATCGGCAGTTTCGTAAGTTTGTGGATGCCACGAATTACCAGACCCAGGCCGAACGCGGGTGGAAGAAAAATGACTTTCCGATGGCTCCGCCCGAGACCCTGAAACCTGGTGCTCTCATTTTCTCCAGCCCGCCCGAAGAGGTGACGTTGCGGACCGCAAATGCGGAGTGGCAATGGTGGCAGTTTGTTCCAGGAGCCTCCTGGCAACACCCCCTCGGGCCAAAATCCGATCTCACGGGAAAGGAGGATCATCCGGTAGTCTGCGTCACCTGGGAAGACGCACAGGCTTACGCGAAGTGGGCTGGCAAGCGACTCCCCACCGAAGCCGAGTGGGAACTCGCCGCACGGGGTGGTCTTGACCAAAAAACCTACACTTGGGGCAATGACACCAAGCCCGAAGGAAAGTGGCTGGCCAATATTTTCACCGGCGAATTTCCGCACAATGACACTGCTGCGGATGGCTTCTCAAGCACGGCTCCAGTCAAATCCTTCCCTCCAAATGGCTTCGGACTTTATGACATGGCCGGTAATGTCTGGGAACACTGCTCGGATTTTTACCGCCCGGAATACTATGCCACCTTTTTAAAGAATCCTACCCCCAACCCATCCGGACCGGTCACAGGAGTGAGCCAACCGGTGATGAACTGGTTCCTCGCCCGGGGCAGCTATCCGGATCCGACGAAGATCCCAAAACAGCACCCGCTGACACTCCTGCACGTGACCCGTGGTGGATCATTTCTTTGTCATGAAAGCTACTGCCTCCGCTACCGCCCGGGTGCGCGACACTACTCGGAATCCCTCGCCCCGGCGAATCACACCGGTTTCCGCTGCGCGAAGTCATTGGACAATACCACCAAGCCTGCTGAAAAACCGGAGTAATCCAAATCGAAGATCCCGTCTTGATTGAAATATTTTTCGAGCGATGATGAAGTGGTGATACGTCGAGTGTCAGCGTCAGCCTTCCTGCTGATCATGACTGCCCTGATGCTGCTCCAGCATCCGGGCCTGGGGTTCTGCGCTTGTCGTGGCGATCTGTATCTTTCGCAGTGTGAATGCTCCACTCAAGTGACGGAGTGCTGTGGATGTCAGGGTGACACCGAACCTTGCGAAGACTGCGCGAAGCCCATCACCATCTCGGTCGAGAATCATATCTGGTCCGGGCTCGATGTGCCGGAGCATGAGGAAGAATCCTCCACTACCTCGGCTCCCACTCCGCCTTCTTCCTGGTCTTGGGCTTCCCTCTCGCTTCCCACCTTCTGGCGTGAGCCGCCACCTCCGGAGTTACCGGTCTTCATTCGTTTTGCCGTGATGCGGCTTTGATCCCGCTCGCCCGAAGTCTTTCGGGCCTGAGCATTTTCCCGTGCCGATCTGCTTTTCAGCGGAATCGGCTCTCATTGATCAAACCAACCATCACTTTAGCAAAACCATGAAAATTCAAATTACGACCGCCCTCTTTTCAGCCCTCCTTCTCCACCAGGCCTTCGGGTGAGACGGATGAAAGCTGACCACTCCGCCAGTTGGCGGATTACAGAATGACACCTCCTCGAATTTCGGCCTCTCCTTCGACTACACCTTAAGGATCTCCGATGACCTCTACAAAGCAGACCAACAAGTCTCAAATCCCAACGAAGTTAAGACGATCTTCCACCGCTACTCGATCGGGGCTGCCTACCGGATCTCAGATCAGTTCGTTTTCTCGGCCAATGTCCCCTTTCTCGATGGAACTTTCGAAGAACGAGGTGTTGCCAAGGAAACCATCACCG
Organism: uncultured Verrucomicrobiales bacterium; assembly: GCA_937969125.1. Classification (GTDB taxonomy): domain Bacteria; phylum Verrucomicrobiota; class Verrucomicrobiia; order Verrucomicrobiales; family Akkermansiaceae; genus SW10. Next base: position 4,345 of record CALBVA010000023.1, read on the forward strand.
GACTTGGCGACCTTTCGCTGATCGGAAGCTGGCGACCCGCCGCAGTGCAGGGACTCAGCCTGAAACTGGGAGTCATTGCCCCGACAGGAGAGGATCGTAATCAGCCATTGATCGGCATCGCCGCACCCTCAGTCTTCCAGCTCGGAACCGGAGCCTGGCAGGTCCTACTCGGCGCCGGCTATACGACGAAGTCCGGCGACTGGACCTTCTCGAGCCAGATTAATGTCAGCCTTCCGCTCGAAACCAGCAGCCAGGGATTCAAGCCCGCCGAAAGCTACTTCCTCAGCCTCGGTGCAGGAAGAGCGATCAATGACTCCCTAAGCTTTCGTCTTGCCGTTCAGGGAAGTTACACCACGAAGGATAGCTACCAAGGCTTCATCCTTGCAAACACCGGAGCAACCACCATCTCGGTCAGGCCCTCGCTCATCTGGCAGATTCGCGATAACTTCTCCATGTCGGGCTCGGTCAATATCCCGGTCTATCGAGACATCAATGAAACCGGCATCGCCGCTGGACCGACCTTCTCGGTAGGCTTCAGCAAGAGCTTCTAATGTGAATTCCTCTAAATTCGGTTAATCAAAGAATTCGTAATTTTGTCAAAACTCACCTCCTCTGCGCTTCCGCGGTCGGCATGAACTCACGGAGTTTCTGAATCCGAGTCGCACTGACCGGATGGGTGCTGAGAAATTCGGGAGTGGAGGTCTTTGCTTGTGCGCCCATACGCTGCCAGAGAGTGACGGCCTCATTGGGATCGTATCCGGCGCGCGCCATAAAGAGGGTGCCAATCCGGTCCGCTTCCAGTTCCTGCGTGCGTGAGAAGGTGAGGCCGAAGGCGATCTGTCCTCCGGTCTGGGCAATGCGGCCGAGGGATTCGCCATTTTGCGATCCCCCGAGAAGCGCACCCAAAACGGCAGCTCCGGTCTGAATGACCTGGTTATTACGAATGCGGGCCTGGGCGTGATTGGAAGTGACGTGCGCCATCTCGTGAGCGAGTACGGCGGCAAGTTGGCCATCGGTTGACGCGACCCTGAGAAGGCCGGTATTGACCCCTACTTTGCCACCGGGCAGGGCGAAGGCATTAGCTGACTTATCCTCGAAAACCTCGAACTCCCAGTTCGCGCCGGGAAGATTGATGACGGGGCGCAGCTTATTGGCGACGCGGAAGACTCGATTACGCGCCGCGCTGTTTCGGGAGACGGGCGTCTTTGCCTTATATTGTGCAAAGGCCTGCTCACCCTGGATGATGAGGCTGGAGGAGGCCGGGCGGACCTGGACCTGGCCGGAGTTCGCATCATAGGCGGCAGGTGCGGCACAGCCGATGGCGACGACGACAGCAAGAGGCATCAAGAGGGTCGCCCTCTTCACCGTGATGGTTTTTTTCAGAAATGACTTCATCGTTCCGGATGTTGTCAAGGTGGGGAGGATTGTCAAATTCCAGCATTCCGGGAGCAAAAGATTGTCCTCCCCTGCCCTGCGGGACAGACTGCTCCCAGTTCGTGAATCTTCCCAATTCTATCACCTTCGCTCGACTGATCCTAACGGTTATCTTCGTCATCGCGGCAAGCTGGGGAACGACGATCGGCCTGGTAGTGGCCCTCATTGCCTTCGTAGTGGCGACGATCTCCGATTGGCTGGATGGATATTTGGCACGGAAGATGAACCTCGTCACCGCGTTGGGAAAACTTATGGACCCCTTGGCAGACAAGATCCTGGTGGCCTCGGCTTTCGTCTTTTTCACAAGTGAAGATCTCTGCCCGGTCTGGGTCACAGCGGTGATCATTGGTCGGGAATTCTTGGTGACCGGTCTGCGACAAATCGCGGTGGAAAAGGGCGAAGTGATCCCAGCGGACCAGCTCGGCAAGTGGAAGACGACCTTTCAGCTGACCTTCGGAATCACCTGCCTGATTTGGCTCATCCTTTCGCGCCATCCGCAGGAGACCGGGATTGGTCAATTTCTCCTCAATCTTTCGAGTCCCGGCAACTGGCTCTTTCCGGTCACCCTCTGGGCATCCTTCGGGCTCACTCTCCTGTCCGGCCTGAACTACATACGCCGGAGCTGGCGCATGTTACTGGATTAAAAATTCCCCCGTCATGCTGCTGGTCAATGCGCATCTCATCTCGCCAGGCTTCGAGAAAGAGGCTGCAAGTGTGCTAATCGAAGATGGGCTGATCATTGAAATCGGAAATGAGCACTCCGGCGACTTGGACCTCGACGGAGCGATGCTCATGCCGGGCTTCATTGACATCCACTCACACGGCGCTGACGGCGCTGACGTCTGCGATGCCTCAGCCGAAAGCCTAGAGCACATCGCCCAGATGAAACTACGCGAAGGGGTGACGACCTGGCTGCCAACAACCCTAACGCAGCCAAGGAAAAAGCTGCTAGAGATCGTGCACACGATTGCCGATTGGTCCGCCAATGCACCACTGCGAGTGCCGGGGATGCACTTAGAAGGGCCGTTCATCAACCGCGAGCAAGCAGGAGCGCAGAATCCGGAGTTTGTGCGCCCACCGAACCGACTGGAACTCCGCGAGCTACATGCGCTCTTTCCCGCGCTCATCCTTTCGCTGGCACCGGAAATGCCGGGCGCCTTTGATCTGATTACAGAGGCCCTGTCTCTAGGAATCACCACTTCGGCAGCTCATACCAAGGCCGACTACGAGACCGTGGTAGCAGCAAAGGCGCAGGGGCTGCGACATCTCACGCACTTTGGCAATGCCATGACCGGACTTCACCACCGCGAGATCGGGGTAGTGGGAGCAGGTCTGATGGAGAACCTGAAACTGGAACTCATTGCTGATGGCATCCATCTCTCGCGCGATTTCCTAAAGCTCATCTTCAAGCGGGTGCCTCGCGAAAACCTCATGCTCATCACTGATTCCGTAGCGGCGTCTTGGCAACCGGATGGGGAGCTTTCGCTCGGCGGGCTGGCTGTGGAGATCAAGGATGGCGTGGCCCGACTTGCGGAAGGAGGAGCCCTGGCGGGATCAACCTTACAGTATCCGGAGGGCTTGAAATTGGTGCAGGAGATTACGGAGGAACCACTACACCAACTGGTGGCGACGACGAGCTGGAATCAGGCACAATCGCTGGGACTGCGTGGCTTCGGAAAAGTGGAGACAGGTTTCATTGCCGATCTCGTGGCGCTGGACCAGGACTTCCAGGTGCGCGACGTCTTCGTCGGCGGAGAACATCGCCAAATCACCCAATGACCTTGCGATCGGCGAAGTAGTCAATGAAAGCCTCCCGCGTATTTTTCTTCAGGAGCTTAACCTTCGCGCCCGGTTCTTTCAGGATCTCGCGGAGCTTCATCATCTTACGACCGCCGGATTGGCTATCGTAGCTATTGAAGAGGATTCGATAACTTTTGGCCGGTTCAATTGAAGCCAGATCGATGCCGTAGAGCGCGCGATCAGAAAACTTCACGGTCTTTTCCTCGGCCAGGATGACCTGGATTTGCTCTCCGGTGAGGGTCGCGTGGACGAGCCAGTTCTCATACGGGAGCCATTTCCAGACGTCCCCCACTGTCTTCACACCGGGCTCAATATCACCCGTTCCGAAAGTTCCGTGGAATACTCCGTCGGCCGGCAATGATTCCTTCTTCGCGGTTTCGAGGAAAGATTCGCAAATGAGCTTCCAGAAAGCGTTATTCTTCCTCCGACCACTGATCTTTGCCTGCACGGTGCCGACGATCGTGTTCCGCCGCTTTTCCGCATTTTGCACGACATTCTTCGTACTCTCAATGATCAGCGGATCGAGCGGGATACGATCATCCATGAGGACGGTCCAGGCATTGCGCTTCACAAGCTTTCGTGATTCCAAGTCGAATGAGAGATCGACCCGGCCACAGTTGATGCCGAAGTAATTCGCCTGGGTGCAAAGCACACCAGACCAATACCAACTGGGACGATCCTGGTGGGAATGGCCTCCGATATAGAGGTCGATCCCTGGAACCTTTTTGAGCATTTCCTGGATGGGATTGGCATAGTCATCCGAACGACGCCAACCCATATGGCCGAGGACAACGATGGCATCGACCTTTTGCGACTGCAGCTCGATGACGCTCTGGCGAAGGGTGGTGATGGGATCAAGAACGCCAAAACCCTTTAGGAGTTCGGGGCGAGACCAGTAGGGAATGCCGGGAGTGACGAGGCCCACGAAGCCAATCTTAAATCCGCTGACTTCTTTTATGAGCCAAGGGGCGAGCCGGGAAAAGCCACTCCCCTCAATGGCACCCGCTTTCTTTCCCTCGACAGTGACATTCCCCGTCACCACCGGCATGGCGGAGCGGTTGACGGCCTGTTCCACAACATCAAGCCCCCAGTCGAATTCGTGATTCCCGAGGACCCAGCCATCGTAGTTCATCTTATTAAAGCAATCGATCATGACTGATCCCTTGCTCCGGTAACCCTCGATGGTGCCTTGATAGACGTCGCCGATGTCGAAGAGAAGGTGGTCCGGACAATCCTTCCGCCAGCGGCGAATCTGGGTGGCGCAGCGGGCGAGGCCGCCGACATTACCGATGTCATCGTAGGTCTGCGTGGGCAGGATGTGTCCGTGCAGATCGGTGGTGTGGAAGAGCGAGACAGTTTTGATGGCCCGCTTTTCAGCCGCCAGAGACCGGAACGAAGGCGCTGCCATCCAGGCGGCAGCTCCGGTGAGAAAGTGACGGCGGCGGGAGATCATTGGTTAAACGTCGTGAAGTTTTTCCTTACGCATTTTTTCCTGCGCAAGTTTCTTCTGATAGCGACCTTGCACGATGTCAGTGAGGAGCAGTGTGGCGATCACGAAGTAGAAGGTGGTCTTGGTCATGGCCTGGATCTCATTGCCAAAGAACTTCAGGTGGGCGAGGTGGGCACCCTCGGTAAGGAGCATGATACCCACCACAAAGAGGACAAAGAGGCCAAGCACTTCATACATGCGGTTCCTTTGCAGGAAGGTGGTGACCTTGTCAGCCAGGAGAATCATGAGGGCTCCACCGATGAGGATGGCGATGACCATGATGACGAGGTGATAGCCGCCGTGCTCCCCGTTCGGGAGGGGTGGCTTGCTGGCTAGGGCCATCGCACTGAGGATGGAATCGAAGGAGAAGATGACGTTCATGAAAACGATCAGGCCGATGACCTTGCCCGGAGGCGAGGGCTTCCGGTCGACAGCGTGTCCTTCCTCCTCCAGCGACATCATGTGCGCTATTTCCTTCGTCGCAGTATAGAGAATGAAGGCTCCACCGAAGAGAACGATAACGCTGTGGAAGTTAAACGAGCCTTCCACCCATCCGCCAGTGGTGGTGTAAAATGGGTCCTGCAGAGCCGCGACTAGATTCACGAGAACAAAGAGGAGAATGACACGGAGACCCACTGCGATGCCGATGCCGAGCTTACGGACGCGGCTTTGATCGGCTTCCGGGGCGCGCTGGGACTCCAGCGAGATGTAGAGGAGGTTGTCGAATCCAAGGACGGCCTGCAAGAGGACGAGCAGGCCCAGTGTGACGGCGAGATTGATAATTTCCGGCATGATTGTGAGTGATGATTCACTGGGATGGTCATCTCGTTCAAACAAAAAACCGGCCAGACGAAAATCGCGTGACCGGTTTTGAGAAGAAAAGTGGGATTGGGATCAGTCAATCTGGCCCGGATCAGTGATGCCCGGCACCTCGGGTAGAGGGGCAATATCCGGCACCGTCGGAATGCTGTCCGGGATGGATGGAGCATCGGGATCGGGAAGTGCAGGGATATCAGGCACGGTGGGAATGGTTCCGGGGACCTCCGGCGGAGGGGCGATGGTGGATGAATTATCACCCGGATCGATGGGCGGAGGCACAGTGCCAAGAGTGGGAATGGGTGCCTCGGGGCTGGTAACGGGGACCTGGCTGGAGGACGGGCGCTCGGCAACCATGATTTCAGGAATGTATCCGATGTCTCCAGAGTCGAGTTCGACTTTCACGTAGGTCCCCTTGTTAGAGACGACCTTCAGCGGGGTGCCAGCCGGGAGAACCTTGTCAGCGCGGGCATTCCCTTTCGGGAGAGTGCGGAAGAAGGTAGCATTCGCCATGGAAGTCTCCACCCACTGTCCACGCTTATAGCTGGGCGAGGTCGGCTCGACATTATTCGTAGCCTTCCGCGTGCGGGCACCCGGAGTGCTGAGCGGATCGAAGCGGCTCTCCGAGTCGATTGGCTGGTTTACGGATTTCATGGACCCGCAGGACGCCAGAATCAGCGAGAGGCCACCCAGGGGAATGAGAGATTTTTTAGTCATGACTGCAAAGCAATTGAACACAGAGACGTACTCCGGTCAATGTGATTCCCAATGCCGACTCTATGTTTCGCTTTCATAAAACTTCCAATCTTATAGGTATTCGAGAGTGCGCTCCTTTCGCTCAATCCTCCTCACCGGCGGTGCCGGATTCATCGGCTCGACACTCGTGCGTAAATTGCTGGAACGGGAAGACGTGGAGCGATTAGTAGTGCTGGATAAATTCACTTATGCTGCAGACCGGTCCAATCTCACCGGCCCGGATCAGGACGACCGCTTTCAGGTCGTAGAGGGTGATATTCTCGACCGGGAGCTGGTGACTCGCCTGATCCAAGAGAACCGGTGCAGCGGGATTTTCAATCTGGCTGCCGAATCGCACGTGGACCGCTCGATCAAAAATCCAGGCGACTTTGTCGTAACTAATATCACGGGTACGGCGAACCTCCTCGAGGTGGCACGCGAGGAGGAAGTGCCCTTCCTGCAATGCTCCACGGATGAGGTTTACGGCCCGACGCCCGCGCACGAGAAATTCGATGAAGGAGCTAAATTGAAGCCTTCCTCGCCCTACTCCGCCAGCAAGGCGAGCGCGGACTTACTGGTGCAGGCAGCACATTTCACCTACGGACAAGACGTAGTGATCGCCCGATGCACCAATAACTATGGTCCGAGGCAGCATCGGGAAAAATTGATCCCGACTCTGATCCATCATGCCCTGCGGGATGAGCCGCTCCCCCTCTATGGATCCGGGCAGCAAATCCGGGATTGGATCCATGTCGATGACACCTCACTCGGCCTCATCGCGACCTTCGAGAAAGGATCGCCGAATCGTGTTTATCATCTCGGTGCAAAGTGCGAGCGGACGAATCTCGGCATCGCACGCACTATCCTGAAGCAACTCGGTAAGCCGAATTCGCTCATCAGCCATGTCACTGATCGACCGGGACATGATTCCCGTTACGCGCTGGATGTCCGGCTCGCGCTGACCTCGCTGGATTGGCGGGCGCGCATTCCTTTTCGCTCCGGATTCGAGAAGACAGTCAGGGAGTTGGCAGCCGGGCTGCGGGCAGATTAACCGACGCCGAGTTCCTCGCCCAACTCATCCTCCACGAAGTTAATCTCGCGGGTGTGCAGACCATGGTCGCGAATTCCCTGAAGAGTGCGTTGCGATCCGCGGCGGGTGCCTGGGCCTTTGACCCGCTTCAACATGCTCTCAACAAGCATGGGCGTGAGGGCCGCGAGGCCGAGGCAAGCTAATGAGAGCCCGACTGGGCGGCGAGCGCGTTCATTGATCGCTTCGGAAACCAACATCCCGGCTGCGGCACCGAGCACTGCCGGGGCAAAAGCCGCCGTAGTGTCAATCCAGTCCCGTTCTTCGTAGCGATCATCATTCATGGGAGGATGATACCCCAGCAGGGCCAGCTTCCCAAATCTAAAAAAGGAAGTCGTCCCGGTTTTGACAATGACTCCCCCTCCCGATTGAATCAAATTCAGATGAGTAATCACTACGCCCTGATTCTTGCCGGTGGCAGCGGCACCCGTTTTTGGCCCCTGAGCCGGAATGCCAAGCCAAAGCAGCTTCTCAATCTCTTCGATGACACCACTCTGCTCGAACAGACGATCACCCGCTTGGAGGGACTCATTCCACTGGAAAACATCCTGATCCTGACCAATGCCCTCCAGGAGGAAGAAGTCCGGAAGATCGCCCACATGCTGCCGGAGGAAAACATCTTCGCCGAGCCAGCCAAGCGCGACACCGCCCCGGCAGTTGCCCTGGGCATCGGACTGGTCGCGGCGCGGAATCCCGACGCCACCATGGCTGTTCTCCCCTCGGACCCACTGATCCAGGACACCGCCGCATTCCAATCGGTCCTCAGCGATTGCCTCGGCATCGCTTCGCAGACCGACGCTCTCGTCACCATTGGGATCAAGCCCACCTGGGCTTGCCCTTCATACGGATACATCGAGCGCGGCCCCTCCGCTAAACTCGATTACAAGACCGACAACGAGCCCTTTGAGGTCACCCGCTTCCGTGAAAAGCCGAACCCGGAGCTGGCAGAACAATTCCTCCGTCAGGGGAACTTTGCCTGGAATGCCGGGATGTTTATTTGGTCGCTCAAAACGGTCACAGCCGAGATCGCCCGACATTCGCCGGAGCTGGCGGACTTCATTGACGAACTGAAAGCTTCCTCCGATCTCCACGCCACCGTCGCCGAAAAATTCCCCAAGCTCACTCCGATCTCCATCGACTACGCCCTCATGGAAAAGGCCTCCCGCGTCCTGAATATCGAGGCCACCTTTGACTGGGACGACGTTGGTTCCTGGATCTCGGTCGCGCAGTATCTCAATACTCAGGGCGATAACAATCAAACCAACACCGAGATCACCGAGATCGATTCCGAGAACAACATCATCTTCAATGCGCGGAAGGAATCCCGCATCGCCCTCCTCGGGGTCGATGACCTCATCGTCGTGCAGACCGAGGATGCGGTGCTCATTGCAAACCGACACCAGGCGGACGACATCAAGAAGCTCGGTGACAAACTACCGGAGGAGCTGCTATAGTTTTCTGACACATCGTCAATGCACCCCATCTTAGCCATCGATCACGGTGACGCCCGCATCGGGCTTGCCGCGACGGATGAATTTGCCATCGGCATTCACCCTGTGGAGACCATCGACTGCCGGAAGACGAAGGTCATTCCCCGTATTCTTGAAATCATCGCCGAGCGGAAAGTCCAATCTGTCATCCTCGGCTTACCCCTCCGTATGGATGGCTCCGAGGGCGATTCCTCAAAGAAGGTCCGCAAGTTCGGCGAGGAACTCCTCAGGAAATTGGGGGATCTTCCCCTCACCTATGTCGACGAACGCTTCACCACCGTGACGGCCTCAGAGAAGCTTCGCCAAGCCGGCCGGAAGGCCAAGAACCAGCGCGATGTTATCGACCAAGCCGCCGCCCTTGAAATCCTCAAAGATCACCTCGGTTGGTAGCCATTCACCCCATGCGCCTCAAACTCACCATCGCCTATGACGGCGCGAACTTCGGCGGCTGGCAAATCCAGCCCAACGCCGACACCATTCAGGAGCGCATTGAGAAAGCCCTCCATGAAGTCGCGAAGGAATCTATCCGCCTCCACGGCTCCGGCCGCACTGATGCCGGAGTCCACGCACTTGGGCAGGTCGCTCACTTTGACGCTCCGGATCAGCTGACCATGAACCCCTTCAACTGGGTTCCCGCTCTCAATACGAAGCTCCCGCCCGCCATCCGCATCATCGAATGCGAAGAAGTCTTCGCCGATTTCCACGCACGCTTTTCGGCCCAGGCAAAGACCTACACCTACCGTCTCTGCCTCGATCCCATCCTCCCGCCCTTCCTCGCGAAGCGCGCTTGGCACCTCCCCCGCCAACTCAATCCCGACGACCTGACCGAAGCCCTCCGCCAGTTCAACGGCACGCACGACTTCCGCGCCTTCGCTGCGAATCGTGGGAATGAAACCGCCGACACCGACTACCGCCGCACCATCACGCGCGCCGATTTCTCTCCCATTGAGCACGGCTACCTCATCACCTTCACCGGAAATGGCTTTCTCTATAAAATGGTGCGCCTTCTCACTGGGGCCGCCATTCAGGCCGCCCAAGGCTACCTCCGGCAGGATGACCTGTATGATCTCGTCAATACCCCCACTGAGAAAAAATCGCCCCTCTGCGCTCCCGCCGACGGCCTCATCCTGAATTCCGTAGAGTATTAACCCCACCTCATCCGAGGGCCGTAGATAACCTTGCCCGCAGCCCATCCTGTCCCCAAGCTTACGACGCCAATGAGCGACTCCGCGCCAACGCCTAAGCCCTGGAAGCAACCTCTAATTGTCACCGCCCTGGTGATCCTCGGCTCCATCGGCATCTTCTTTCCTGCCTGGCTGCCGGACAGCCCCGTCCTCCCCACCGAGGACAGCGCCGTCGAATTTCTCCAGCTCATCCTCCTCCTCACCGGCTCCGCCTTCTGGTTCGGTGCCGCCCGCCTCGCCGGGAGAATCGCACCCTATTATCGCGTCATGGGATTCATTGGTCTTATCTCCGCCATCGGCGAGAGCGATGCCCTCATCGAAGGCTCCATCCACATCAAGGTGGAGTGGTTCATCGTCCCCCTCGCCGCCATCGCCCTCACCATCGCACTCCGGAATCGCAGGCACCTCGGCGAGTTCTTCGGCGAGTTCTCCTCCCACCCTGCGGCCGGCTTCTTCGCATCCGCCTTCATGCTCATCTATGTCCTCGCCCGCTTCCTCGGCACCTCACTTCTGTGGAAGGCCGCCCTCGGCGAGAACTACCACCCGGACATTCCCGACACTGTCGAGGCCTACCTGGAGCTCCTTGCCTGCTACCTGCTCATGGTCGGCACCATCGGCCTCTGCCTCGCCCCTCGCTCGCACGATCCCACCGCCATCGATTGATCAATGGCTCCCCCAGACTCCATCCCGGATCTCATTCTCGGCAACTCGAACAAGCGCTTCTCCGGCGTCACCTCGACCATGCTTCAAACCCTCCCGCACGTGCAGGAGCACATGCCTCTCGTCGTCATGGGCTCTCATCATCTTCCGGAGAAAACGCCCGTCATCACCTTCCCGGATCTCGTCAAACTCCGCGACCGCACCCGCCTCTTCCACGCCCGCCGGAACAACGAAATGATCCAGGCCATTGCCGCACGAAAACTCGGCGCAAAGCTTAAGATCGTCTTCACCTCCACCGCCCAGCGGCATCATACCAAGCTCACCCGCTGGCTCATGTCGAAAATGGATGGCATCATCACCACCTGTTCGGCAGCCGATTCCTACCTCGAACGAAAAGCCGATGTCACCATCGCACACGGCATCGATCTCGATCGATACCAACCACCCGCCGACAAAAAAGCTGCATGGCAAAGCCTCGGTTTCCCCGGCGAATACGGCATCGGGATCTTTGGTCGCGTCCGCCCGCAAAAAGGAATCGATGTCCTCGTCGAAGCCGCCATCCCCGTTCTCAAAGAGAACCCCGCTCCCACCGTCGTTATCGTCGGTGAGACCACTCCAAAATTTCAGAGCTTCCAAAAAAACCTTGAAGAGAAAATCGCCGTCGCCGGATTGAGCGAGCGTATCATCTTCCACGGCAAGCGCCCCGGCTCTGAACTGCCCACCCTCTTTCAGGGCATGTCCCTCGTCGCCGCTCTTTCCCGAAACGAAGGCTTCGGCCTCACCGTCCTCGAAGCCATGGCCAGCAATTGCGCCGTCCTAGCCTCACATGCCGGAGCTTGGCAGGACATCATCACAGAAGGCCTCCACGGATCACTCGTCCCCTGCGGCGACATCCCCGCCACTCAAACCGCCCTCACGGACCTCCTCGGCAAGGATCTCTTAGAGATGGGCCAAGTCGGCCGGAAACACGTCGAAGAACACTACACCGTCCAACGCGAAGCCCGCCAACTCAGCGAGTATTATCAGAGCATTCTCGGAAAATCATAATTGCTCCGAACGAAAAAAATCTGCGTAATCTCTTCCCAGCCCTTTCAAATCTGCGTCAGAAAATTCCGAAACACCTCCTGAAGGCACAGACAGATATCATCACTCTCCCAAGACGCTCTCTCTAGGTGCCCAATTCAATGAATCTACGTAACCTTACCGCCTCAATCTCCTTACTGCTAACCTTCGTGGCCACGCTCCCGATCAACGCGGAAGAGGACAGCCCTCTGGACGCGTGGCAGAGAGCCGAATATCACAAGCGCTTCATGGCGCAAATTTCAGCAGGGATGCTCACGCCAGATTCTCTCACCGAACTGAAGGACAAAAATCTAGCTCTCCAATACTATCAAGCTGGCTAGAAACTGATACCCTTCCGGCAGAGCTGAGACCAAAAACCGAAGAGCCCTCGGATCAAAAGGATCACACTCAGGATAAGAATCAAAAATCTTCACTCGAAGTGAAAAATGAACCAAAGAAGAGGGAATAGTGAATAATAGAAAAAGATCAAACCGCTGCCGTTTCCTCAGACTGTGGTTCTTAACCGTCTCCCAGATCCTCGGTCTCTCCGGAGCTTTCTTGTTCGGATACTACCTCAACGGCGGCACTCAGGCCTACTTCATCGGCTACACCATCGGACTTCTCATCAGCTTCGGAGGGGTCATCGGGCCGTCTTAAAGATCGGATGCCATGCGAACCTGGATCACCATATCAGCAATCTTCCTCTCAGCCTTGCTTGTGACAGCCGGCGAATTGAAGACACTTTCATGGAATACCAAACACGCCGCCCCACCCGCGAAACTCGATAAGAAGAAGCATCTTTTGCCGCTAATCAGATTTGGAGTTTCAGCTCTTCCGGAACCAAAGGTCATGCAA
>CALBVA010000024.1 GCA_937969125.1 uncultured Verrucomicrobiales bacterium
GTAGCAAGCCGTTGCCGGAAGAGGAGCGCATAATGAAACAGCGCTTGATATTGGGAGCTCGCCTGATTGAAATTGACAAAGCAGAACAAGATGCTGCTGGGCAATCCGCTACCGCCGAGTAGTTGAATTTTATGATTATTAAAACCTTTAACTCCTTCGTCGAACTGGCGCCGCCTGTAGTGGATGCCAGAGCATAGACGTCCAAAATGAAGACGCTACTCCTGACACTTGCCATTGTCACATCCCTCATATCCGTCGGTTTAGCGGGTGGTGGTCACTTTGAAGCTGAGATTGTTGCATTAACCTCAAAAGGCAACGAAGAGTATCGCCTAGAATTGACTCAGTATTCTCTGGCTTACGTGCCCACAAAGGGCATGAAGCCGAAAAGAATAGTTATACACTTAAGACTTAAGGATGATCTTTTTGGCAAGAATCCGCCTCGCTATGCAACCATTGAAGAATACCGAAAGGCTATTGCATCATTGCAGAAGCAGGCGAAGGTTGGTGGCAGGTTCAAATTTGGAATCATGGCTTCTGGCTATAAAAAAATTGAAGGGAAGAAGAACGAATTTCAGAGCAATGCATTGGCGATACAGGAGGAGCACGGAGGAAACAGAGTGGTATATTCCTTTGCAAAGAAAATCTAAGACTAACAAGCGGGTGCTGTCCAACAGTCTACCCGCCGTGGAGTCGAAATTAACTGATGAATAAGAATCTTAATCTTGTTTCGGAGGGGCGCTGCAGGTAGCCTGTGGCAGACCCTAGAGTCTAGCCAAAAAATGGTGCCGAAGCAGACGCCCAGAGACTTTGCCATCAACGGTGATTACGAGCATTTCATAGGTATTCGTCAGACACCGGAAGAGATCTCAGCAATCCATTCGATAGATTGGGAACGTTACGAAGAAAATGGATTAGGCTCAGCCGCTATTGCGGGTTTTCATCTCAGCTCAGGTGGGTATTACATGCTGCGCGATCTTTATCAGGCTCTCATTCCAGCTACGACGTTGATGCTTCTTAATGGATCTGAGCATCTTGAACAGGCGGTAGAAGATGTTTGTGATGAATTCGGATTTTCTGGAGAGGACATTATTTGGACATCCGAATTCTTGAACTCCGATTTAATCCGGGGCGGAGCGAAAGACCCTAAACTTCCAAACGGCTAACAAGGAGGTGGTGGACAACCGGATACAGCGCCAGAGTTTTCGAAGGCCAGCTTGCTTCGGCGTGAATGATTTGGTATTCAACAGTCATCAGGCGTCAATGTATCCGGCGCCACACCTTTAACGGCTCGACATAAAAGATGTGCTTCGTGCTCTACATGGCAGCTCCAAGGTCTTTGCCTCTCATTAAGTGGGATGAAAAGAATCCGGCTTTGCACATCGAGGAGTTAGGCGAAGGCGAGTTAGAAGTGCAGAAGCACTTTTCTCTGCCATATTGTTACCACGTTGGTTCTGACACGTTCTGTGGCTGTGGATTCCGTAACGCGAGTTATCAGAACGGCTCATGGCCGGATGAGGAGTGGCAGCCAGATGATTTTGATGAGGATGGAGACATGCAGGCGATGCATGAGCAGCTCACAAGGTTTCTTCGTCGACAGCTCCGACCTGACGACGCTGTCGAGTTCTATGGACTATGGGAAGATGACTTGAGTTTGTCGTCTCTTTCAGACCTCCAGATCGAGTTGCCACGGCTAACCGAGAGTGAATTTTTCTTCCGGGATCGGGGCCGATACAGAATCGATCAAGTCGAACAAGGCATCGTTCCCAATCCATGACCCGCGCTTGAGTTTGTCGGAGCGCTCTGTAGCTTGTGAGTGACTTCCCGTTTCAACATCATCAGGCAATTCTGGTCATGGATGGGAAAATTTAGACGTTGATGAATATGAATCCCACCACTAGCTCTGGACGTTCGGTAACAATCGACCAGCTTCTCGTTCAGAGAAGTGACCTTGGATTTTTGGAGGGCGAAGAGGCTCTCATTCGCGCTCAGGTTATCCAAGATGTCGCCAAGAATGCTCGGCGACATTTCGGGGAAGGTTCGGGCTTCCATCTGCAGTATCCCAATACGGATTATTTGCCCGAGTTTCTTGTGATTGCAGATTTATCCTGTCTTGATCCAGTGACTAAGGGGGCGGATTGCTCGTCTCTCTTATTCGCTTGGTTTACCGATTCACCTTTCAGCGAGCATGCTCAAGAGCTGATAGAGAGGCTAGTTGTCTTTGATTGGGAGCACCACGCTGTCGATGGCTATTACTAATCGAAGAAGCACAACAAGATTAAATGAGAAGGCAGTGATGGCGCACGTGCGTCGTCTGGTAAGATCACTGCCTTATGAAAAAACAGCCCACAATTACTATTGGCATCGATCTCGGCGACTTGAAACATGCGATCTGCGTTTTGGATGCAGATGGAGAGGTCTTGGAAGAGCGCACGATGACGAACCATCGAGAGAGTGTGCGCCGTCTCGCTCAGAAATATCCCGGAGCCAGGGCGGTTTTCGAGGTGGGGATGCACAGTCCTTGGACGAGTCGTTTCCTGACTGAATTAGGTCTGGAAGTCCTTGTCGCCAATGCCCGGAAACTCCGCGCGATCTATCAAAATAATCGCAAAAGCCCTGAGTCGGCGATTGTGGCCGTCTCTCTGCGGAGGCTTGGGTCACGGTTCATAGCTCCCTTGGTTTAAGTTTGTGTGCTCTTGCTGATTGACTGATGTCATCATTTTTTGGTTTTCTGATCATGCCATGAGCAAGATGACACAGGAGTTCAAGGAGTTGCAGCTGACGACCTCTCTGGGTAGCGAGGTTCTGATGATTGAAAGGATTTCCGGTTCGGAGAGGCTGGGGCAGCCATTTGAATTTTTGCTTTCGGCTGTTTGTGAGAAGGATTCCTTTGCCTTTGATGATCTCGTGGGCACCCGGGCTTCGGTGAAGCTGAAGCTGCGGACGAAGGGCGCGGCTGAGGTTCGATACTTCGATGGTTACATTTCACAGCTCTCCCATTCGGGATACAGCGCGCAGGGGAATTCACGCTACGAGCTGGTTCTCGTACCTTGGGTCTGGTTCCTGGCCCAGCAGGCGAACTGCCGAATCTTTCAAAATCAAACCGTTCCGGAAATTCTGGAAGCGGTTTTTAAGGGGCACGGCGAGTCCAATTTCGAGCTGAAGCTCAATGGTTCTTATCCGGCGCGGACTTACTGCGTGCAGTATCGCGAGACCGATCTGAACTTCGCGCAGAGGCTGATGGAGCATGAGGGGATTTATTACTTCTGGGTCCACGATGAGTCCGGCCACCGGATGGTGATTTGTGATGATATGTCGATCCATCAACCCGTGCCGGGTTTCGGGGAGCTCTTTTACCGAGCGGATGGCGGGATGAAGGATCGGGACTTCATTAATAGCTGGAAGGTTAGTCATCTCGTGACGCCGGCCTCGTATGCTGTGAATGGCTACAACTTCGAGTCGCCCAATCCCTCCCCAAACACGAAGCTCCTTTCACGCGATGAAAAGCTCCATGAGCACGCTGCTGGGCGTCACGGGATTTATCACTATACGGGTGACTACCTCGAGCGGACGGAAGGGGAACGGCTTTCCGAAATTCGTAGGGAGGAGGCGCAGGTCGATTCGCGAACGGTGGTCTTTCAGAGTAACGCCCGTGGACTGTGCGCCGGAGCGACAATCACTCCTCTCGAGGTGCCTCGTGAGGATCAGAGCGGACAGGAATTTTTGGTAGTCGCGGCCTCATTCCATGCTAGCAGCGGCTCGTTCGGGAGCGGAATGGGTGGAGGCGAATCCGGATACGAAAGCACTCTCAGCGCGATTCCGGTGGAAGGATGTGTCTTCCGTCCGAAGAGGTCCGCATTGATCCCCAGAATGCAAGGGGTCCAGACAGCGATGGTCACCGGGCCTGAAAATGAGGAGATTTTTGTCGATGAATATGGCCGGGTAAAGGTGCAGTTCCATTGGGATCTTGAAGGAGAATACGACGATGGCACCTCATGCTGGATCCGAGTGGCGCAGGTGTGGGCTGGATCAGGCTGGGGCGGAATGATGATCCCCAGAGTGGGGCAGGAAGTCATTGTCGATTTCATTGAGGGAGATCCGGATCAGCCCATCATCACTGGACGGGTTTACAATGGTGACCATCCAGTCCCTTACGAGCTGCCAAAGGAGAAGACCAAGACCACCTTTAAGTCCAACTCCACTCCGGATGGTGGGAAGGGGCACAATGAGTGGCGCTTCGAGGATAAGAAAGGGAAGGAACAAATTTACGTCCATGCCCAAAAGGACATGGACCAGCGGGTGCGGAACGTCCTACGTGAAACTACTTATGCTAGCCGCCACGAGTTGACCGGTTGGTATAAGGGGGAGGATGAGCACGGCGGCAGCCGCTACGTCACTGATAATTCCGAACGTCATGAGCTCATCATGGATAAGGCCATGGTGGAGGTTGGGAAGGTGGTCAATGTGATCCATCATGAGGATCTCCTGTCCTATCACGAGAAGAACAAGCTGGTCTTCGCTCGCGAAAGCTACCGCCTGAGTTCCGAAGGGGCGGTGGTCTTGGAGACGACCCAAAACATTGCCCTAAAAGCCCAAACCGATCTCAAGATGCAGGGGCTGGGCTCCGTCCACCTTGGTGGTAATTCCGTGACGGTCGATGGGCACTCGCTCACGCTGCGGGGCGGGGGAGCATTTATCAAACTGGACGCCATGGGCATCACGATGCAGGGCGTGATGGTTAAGGTGAACAGCGGGGGAGCTTCTATGGGGGCTCAGGCTCCTGAGTCGAATTCAGTCTTCGAGCCGGAGCAGCCGATCCCCGCGTCTGCAGCGGTGGAATCACTGGGAGGTGGTAAGAAACGATACCGCTCCGGCGGTCGCCGCTCTCCTTTCCCGCCTCCGGGCGGATGGGATCAGGCTGATGACTACCAGCCGCTTCCTGATCGCCCGCCCGCGCCGCCGCCGGAGGATGATGAGCCACCAATCCCTCCTCCCCAGCCGGTTTCGCCGCGGCCTTGCGGGATCGAGACCCTGGAAGTCACCTGCAGTCACGGATCGCGGAAGGCCGATGGCTATCTCGCTATTGTCGCAACTCCCACTGTGACGGCGACTGACCGAATCACCTACAATGTCGGGCCCAATTTTTCTCTGGGGATTTCAGAG
>CALBVA010000025.1 GCA_937969125.1 uncultured Verrucomicrobiales bacterium
CACGATTGGCCGACTTGGAACCAGCTGATCGGAAAGACGATGCGAGCTGCCGACTAAGCTTCCTTTCCCCGCTTCGCAGCGAACTCCACGAAGACGATGAGCGCCACGCCTAGAACGACCGCGCCAATCTGAGGCCAAGTCGTGGCGGTGGAGAAATCAGGCAGGGTCCAGTCCTTGAAGCCGATGATCTTCTCCTCCTCGACGCCCTTTTTCATGATCGTCTCAGTCACGGTGGTTTTCCACGGCCAGATGATGACCAGCGATCCCGCTACGAAGCCGGTGATGGCGCCGACAGCCTGATCGTGGTGCTCCTTAAAAAGCCAGCTGAGGAAACGCGACAAGACCAACAAACCCACGATCGCGCCAATTCCTACCGGGACGATCACAGCCATGGCCGCCCCGATGTCTCCGGAGGAGAGGGCATTGACCGAATTCAGGATGAGGCGGTAATTGCCCAGCAGGAGCAGCACGAAGGAGCCGCTCAAGCCGGGAATGATCATGCTGCACATCGCGGCGACGCCACAAATCATCAGGTAGAGGAAATTCGTACTTTCGCTGGCGGGCTTTAAAAAAGCCATCGAGACCGCCATCGCCAGGCCGATGAGGAAGACGACAATGACACCCGGCGACCAGCTTTTGACCTCTTTTCCCACCGAGGGGATGGACGCGGCGATGAGCCCGAAAAAGACCGACCAGATGAGAATCGGATGATGCTCAAAGCCCCACTCCAGCACCTTCGCGAGGGTGAGAATACTAAAGACTACACCCAGTCCGAGAGCGCCGAGGAACTGACCATCGATCTTCTTCCAGAGGTCCGCGATTCGGAATTTCGTGGCCAGCTTGATCGCCTCGCCATCGAAGGATTTCAGCGCTTCGATGAGCCGCTCATAGATGCCTGTGATAAAGGCAATAGTTCCTCCGGAGACTCCGGGGACGACATTGGCCGCGCCCATGGCGAAGCCTTTGAAGAAGGTAGCGAGATCGTCTTTCATCGTGCGGGAATGCCGATGAAACTAACGCCCAAGGACGCGGTGGCGAGTCCGGATGCGGGCGGAATTCACCCCTCGGGATCAAGCAACCGCCACTCCCCTGCCGCAAGATCCTCCGGCAACTCAATCCCACCCACCGCCTCGCGATGGAGCGCGGTCACCTTTAGCTCGAAACCCGCGAACATTCGCTTCACCTGATGATGTTTCCCCTCATAAATGGTGAGGCGGCATTGGTCCTCTCTGATCAATACTACCTTCGCCGGAGTCGTCGTCATCTTTTCCTTCGCGAACCATATCCCCCGCTCGAAGGCCTCCATCACCTCCGGCGTGATCGCTCCGTCCACCGTGACAAGGTAGCGTTTCCCCACCTTCATCTCCGGCTCGGTCAGTGATTCAGAGAAGTCGCTATCATTGGTCAGCACCATCAACCCGGTGGTGTAGCGATCCAGTCGACCCGCGAGGTGCAGCTCTACGGCCCAGGGTTCGTCGATGAGGTCAATAACGGTCGGATGCTCTTCATCCACCGTCGCGCTTACCACGCCGGAGGGCTTATTAAGAATGGCCACCCGCCGCGTTCGAGCTTGCACGATCTCTCCGCGTAGCTCGACGTGATCGAACCTTCCAATGAGCTCCTTTCCTTCAGCAACGGAGCCATTCAGTAGGACCAGTCCGCTCTCAAAGAGCTCCCGTGTGCGCCGCTTTCCGGTCTGCGCAAATTTCCCCACCAGTCGATCCAATCGCACGCAGAAAACTATATGCAAATTCGCCTGAAAAGATAGTGTCTCTCCACGATCTCATGAGAACTCTCCTCTTCCCCCTCTTCGCACTACTCCTCACGCTCACGACTTCGGCGAATATCAATTGGCCCAAGTTCATGGCCCGTCATGATTTTGTCTGGGAGAAAATCCCTACCCGATGGGAAGAGGCGCCCTACCTCGGTAACGGAAATGTCGGTAGCCAACTCTATCTCGACAAGAAGTCAGGTGAGCTCCGCCTCCAGCTCTTCCGTATCGATATCCAGGACCACCGGGATAACTCCCACGGCTGGACCGCCTACTCCCGCCCCCGTCTCATGCTCGGCTCCTTCTACCTGAAGACGGTCGGGAAAATCACCGGAGCGAATTGGCGCATGGACCTTTGGAATGCCACCCTGCGCGGGAGTATCGAGACAGACAAGGGGACCCTCACCTTCGAGCACCTCGTCCACACCGAGGATATGGCTGTATTGACCAAGATCACTACCACCGGCGAAGAATCCGGCCACATCTGGCGATGGGCTCCCGGGCCTTCCAAAACCACGCGAAAGGGTTATCCGCGGAATGAAAAAGAACGGGAGAAATTCATCCGAATCTATGGCGAGATTTACAGGGACACCCTAAAGCCCTTCATCCCAAATCCTGCGGTCCGCCTTGAAAAATCCGGCGAGATCAATCTCGCCATTCAGAATCTCCTCGCTGGCGGCCAATATGCGGTCGCCTGGCAGGATCAGAAAGTCGCGGCTGACACCCGCCGTCACATCGTCAGCATCGAGAAATCCTATCCCGCCGCCACCGCCGCGAAGACCGCCGCCAAAACAGTAGCTCGCATCAGTTCAACCGAGGAAGCGGCCTGGCTGAAGGTCCACACCGACTGGTGGCACAATTACTACCCCGCCAGTTTCTTCAGCATCCCGGATACACGACTGGAGAGTTTCTATTGGCACCAAATGTTCAAAATGGCCTGCGCCACCCGTGAAGATCGCCCCATGATGGACACCGCCGGTCCCTGGATCCAGCCCACTCCGTGGCCCTATATCACTTGGGATTTGAATGTGCAGCTCTGCTACTGGCCCACCGGCCCCTCGAACCGCCTGCACCTCGGTCGCTCGCTCATCAATGTCATCGAGAAGAACAAGCAGAACCTCATCAATAACGTCCGTCCGAAGGAATGGCAGGTCGATTCCGCCTATATCCCGGTAGTATCCGCACAGGATCTCATTGAGCCCCGTAATGGTGATCGACGCTATTTCAAGTGTGTCGGCAACCTCCCCTGGGCCATGCATAACTGCTGGCTCCTCTACCGCTTTTCCATGGATGACGAGATACTCCGTCAGACTGTCTATCCCATGTTGAAGAGGTCCATCAATCTCTACCGACACCTGCTCATCGAGGGAAAAGATGGCAAGCTTCACCTCCCCGTGACTTACTCACCTGAGGCTGGTCACGCCCCCGATTGTAACTACGACGTCGCCCTCCTGAAATGGGGGGTGCAGACCCTTCTTTGGTCCGCCAAACGCCTTGGCATTGAGGATCCGCTCATCAAGGACTGGGAGGATATCGACAAGCGCCTCGTCGATTTCCCCGTCGATGAAAATGGCTTCATGCTTGGAGCCGGACATCCCTGGAATCTCTCCCATCGCCACTACTCGCACCTCCTCATGGCCTACCCGCTTTATCTAGTGAACCAGGAGCAGGGACCGGAGGAAAAGGCCCTCATTAAAAAATCCCTCGAGCACTGGATCAGCTTCAAAGGTGCCCTCAAGGGATACTCCTACACTGGCGCAGCCTCCATCTCCGCCGCTATCGGAGAGGGAAATGATTCCCTCAAATACCTCAAAGGCCTGGAGCGATTTCTCCAGCCAAACGGCCTCTACAAGGAAGCCGGCCCCGTCATGGAAACCCCGCTTTCCGCCGCCCAATCCATGCACGATATGGTTATTCAAAGCTGGGGAGAAACCATCCGCGTCTTTCCCGCCGCGCCGGATGCTTGGCAGGACATCGTCTTCGAGGACTTCCGCGCTGAGGGTGCCTTCCTCGTCAGCTCACGCCGCGCCGGGGGCGAAACTAAATTCGTCCGCGTCGAAAGCCTCGCTGGAGAACGCTGCCTCGTAAAACCCAACTTCCCTAAAAACGCAAAAGCCCAGTGCAATGCCAACTTCCAGGAAGTCCGACCAGGTGTCTTCCTCATCCATCTCAAAAAAGGCGAAACCGCCACCATCTGGCAAGGCGACGGTAAAAACCACCTCACCGGAAAACCCATCCCCGCCAACCCCAAGCTCCTCAACACCTTCGGCCTCCGGAACTAACCGTGACGGCGATCAGCGTGAGCGTGCCCATTGGGTTATTTCAAGCGTCATGCCAAGCCAGTAACAAGATACGCTAGAAAACGCCGCCCTTTATCCATCTCCTCGTAATACAAGTAACGATGTGAGCTTGGATTTAGTCGTTGGC
>CALBVA010000026.1 GCA_937969125.1 uncultured Verrucomicrobiales bacterium
TTTGGTGCTATAACCTTCGACCTCAAATCCTAGGTTCTCAGGGTGCAGAGCGGGGCTTTTCTCTTTGTAAATTTCCCAGTCGACAACCACTTGAGGGCTGTCGGGGTCATTAGAGTCTTTTGGCATCGAGCCAATGGTACCGCCCGTATAAATAATTAAGACACCTTTGTTTTTCATAATATACAATATTTTATTTTAGCTATCAATTTCTTCGATTAGGTTCTTTTGCATTTCAGAGCGAACCCAAGCATGCTTGTCAGTAATAACTTTTTGTGACTGGTTCCGAAGGCGGGCTAGCACCCAGCGAAACTTAGCTTCTGCTGCTGCTGGAGTCATTGTGGGGACTAAGGTTGCCCCCGCCTGTGCTCCCGCCGAGCCGGGAGCAAAACGTTCATGCGTGTCGGGGTGCCAAGGATATTGGCTGGAGACCAAAACGGGAATTCCGAGCTCGACGGCTTTTCGAATGAATTTGGCATAGTCGAGGGTAAGGGTAGGAATGTTTCCCGAGCCAAGAGTCTTGATGATGACCCCTTCACATAAGCGCTTTCCATTATCGTCGATCACATCCAGAGAATGCTCAAAAAAGGCGGTACTCATTCCGGGTGATAGTTGGATGATGAGAACATTTTCGGAAAAATCGGCTCTCAGTTCCCAGTCCTGACCAGCCTTTTTATCGGGAGGCTGGCGAATATATTGGGGTCGGAGTTCAACTCTCTCGCTGACAACAGCGAGAGCTGGGGCAGCCGGTGATTCAAAGGCCTCGAAACGTTTTTCATCCATCTTCTGAGCACGACAGGCTCGAAAGACATGATTGCCGAAAGAGATCACCACTTCCGGGATATCCTCTTGAGCGGCGAGGCAGGCGCGATAGAGGTTGGTAAACGCATCGCCGTGAGCAACATCAATGGTGGTTTGGGCTGCGGTAAAGACGACTGGTTTATCTAGGTATGGTCCCAAGGCGAAAGCGACGCCCGAACTTGTATACGCGAGAGTGTCAGTGCCGTGAGCGATTACGTAGGCATCGTAGTCATTGCGTCGAAGGAAAATTTCTCGAGCAAGGTTCGCCCAGTTTTGGGGGTGCACGTTGATGCTGTCTAGACTGAACGGTTCAATGAAATCGGCCTCGAAATCTTCGAAGATTTGGGCATACTGTTTTCGGAATTCGGCGGGAGTAGCTTCAACAATGTTGCGTTGTTCATCGAAGAACATTCCAATGGATCCACCTGTGTTGATAATGAGGATTTTCTTGGTGAAGCGATTTGTTCGTATCGATTTTGGCAACCTGCCGACAAGGGTCTGAATCCAATTATGATCGAAGACCTCCCGTAAGAGAGGGGCCTTAATTTCCAGTTTTGGCTCTCTGCCACGTTCGCAGTGACGTACCAGTCCTGTATCGATCAGGTAGTTTGCAGTGTCTGGACTGGTGTTGCTCTCCCACTGCGCAGTGGTGAGGAGATGTTCGTAGAAAGAAAGCTTTGTTTCCAGATGGCGGCCCCGTCTATCAAGTTCGCTGTTCCAAAAGCGGCGAATGTTATTCACCAAGTGGGAGGAGTTAGTATCGTGACGTTGGGTAGAAAGCCATCGCTCTTGTAGGAGCGGTAGTTCGTGAACACTGCGATAATCCTGTTTGATACAGATGCTAATAAGTTCTATGCTTAACCTAGGTTGTCCCCCAGCTAGGATCCATAGTCCGCTGGCAAGTTCTTGATCCATTTCTGGTCCGACCTCCTTGCTGAGTTCACTAAGCCAATCTTCCTCGGTGAAATCTCGCAAGCGGATACTGGCCCCGAGGCCGATGGCCGCTGAGGTATGAGTTTGTACGAGATCTGAAAAACGTCGAAGCCCTACAAAAGCGAATGAAACTCCCTCAGGTCGAATATTGAGGAGAGTTCTAAAAGCGTCGGCGAGTTCGCTTCCTAGTTCCGGAGAGCCAAGATGGCTTCCATCGGAACCCTCGAAAAGACGATCCACCTCGTCGAGAATGATGACAAAGCGATCATCGGGGCGAAATTGGTTTAGGGCGACGCTGAGACGGTGCAGCCAAGTAGCTGGGCCGCTGGAGGCGGCGTTTTCAATGGACGAGACCAAACAAAGTTCAGTCATCGAGGTGTCTGGGAGGAGCTCTTGAAGTCGAACTTCGATTTCATCAGCGAGGCTGAGGCACCAGGCGAAGGTGCCTTCGCGGGAGTTGAGGGTGCTACGCGCGTCTTCGATATGAATAAGTAATGTGCGTCCACGAGTTACATCGTTGGCATTCTGGCTGGTAAATTCCAAGTGACGTACAAGGCTGGACTTCCCCATCAGGCGGGGGCCGTGAATCTCAATCCAGCGTTTGGCAGCCACCGCCTCGGCGAGATCGCGATCTTCCTGACGGGGGACATAGAATGCTTCCCTGCTTGAAATCGTACCTTCCATCCATGTCCGTAGACGAGAAAAAGGATGGGGTGTTGGATTTTGAGACGGGGTAGGCATTGTGTTCTAGGAGAGGAAGCGGCCCTCAAAAGACCAAGCTGTCGGGGTTTCTGCTGGATCTCCGCACCAGACAAAGACTCCACTATTGAGAAGAAAAAGTCTACGAGCAGGACCGCATTGGTCCAAGATTTCGGCTGGTGTTTGTTTTCTTAAAGCAGATAGGTTTTCGGCATACTCAGGGAATATCTGCGGTGCGAGTTTCTGGAGATGGTGAAATCTTGATAAGCCTTCGCGGAAGAAGGTGTCCGAGGATTTTTTTTCCAAAAGGTCAGGAAGAGGTTGCAATGCATCTGGCCTGTTGAGCTTGCAACCGATACGTCGCCACCAAGCCATCGTATGAAGGTCAGCAGGATGTCCTTTCAGGATGGTAGAATCTTCGAGAATGAGAGTTTTAAGTTTTTCTATAGTAGGATTAGGTAAAGCACCTAAGAGGGGGCAATCATCGGTAATCTGTTCGGCAAGAAATTGGTATTCCTCGCTCAGGAAAGGTTTGGTTTTTACTTGATGCCAGCGTTCGACTAGAACTTGGGAGCGACTACGGATTTCGCTTCCCAGTTCTGCTAAAATTTCAGCATCGAGCCTACAGCCGATCACAAGAGAGATGTCACTGCCACGGAGTCGAATTTCATTTAAGCCAGTCGCTACGTCTGCAAGAGCGAGGGTGAGTAATTTGTCTGTTGGATCAAAGTTATCGATGATTAGAACTCGTTTGCGTGACTCAATGAGTGGACTGGTGAGTGCACGGCGCAACGCGCGGACGAGTGAGTCTGTAGCTGTAGCCACGTTCTCTGGCGAAGGGAGTTTCCAGCTTTCATTGAGATCTTTGTGCAAGTTTGAGAGCGCGCGTGAAACGCGTTCATTATGGAAATCGTTATTAAGATTAGATGTTTCTAGTTTGGAGTGTTCATTGATTGCTGAGGAGATCGATTTAACACTATGTGTGCAAATTAATGACTCCGGGTAGTTGAGTTCTATTTGTTGTTCTACAGTTGTAAGTATCGTGGAAATTCCGGTATAACGGGGTCCACTCACCAACATATTGAAATCAGGGGTAGTGGAAATATGTTCCAAGGCAGCTTTAATCGTAGCTGTTTTTATAAAATTTTTCGCGGTGGAGCGGATTGGGCCAGAGGGTTCCATCAATGGGCCTTGGGTGTTCTTTGGAGAGATTGCTTTGATCAAATCTACAATAGGGACTTGATCGAGCTGGTTGGCATCGACGCCGGCCTGGACGGCGGCTCCTTTCATTTGCTTGACGAGGCGAGCAATGATTTCTGTAGCCGGAGCGCTGTTTTCGCTGATGTGATCTTGGACGAGATCCCGGGCGGCGATTCGGAATTGATCCGCCAGGGTGGGATTCTTTTTTCCCCGTCTTCCGGTAAGAACGAGAGAGACGTGACTCCGTTTTGTAGAGAGAGCTTCGTCATTGAAGTGCTCGACAAGTTTTTTTGCTAGATCCTCTTGGGTAATACTCAAGAGCGGCAGAAGACTGCCGATCATCTGTGGCTCACCGTTGTGAAAGGTTTGAAAAGACGGAAACTCGATCATTCGTAATTTTTAATGCTACAAAGTGACGCATTTTAGTCAAGAGGTGTAGCTAATTGAAGCGGTGAGCCGGAAATATACTCGCAATTGGCTGTCGGAATCAAAGGAGAGTAAGCGTCCGGGCAGCCCCTTGTCGCTTTCGAGATTCCTGAAGGGTCAGGCACCAAACTGAGGTGGGTTCAGGCTGCAGTAGGGATTTGCTGCGCTTTCTCAGCTTTATGGGTGGCAGCCCAGTTCTCGGGGAGCAGTT
>CALBVA010000027.1 GCA_937969125.1 uncultured Verrucomicrobiales bacterium
GATCGATCGGGATTCTCCGTCCTTGAGATTCAGCGCTGACCCTGTATTTTCCCGGGGTGCAGCGCTTTTTCTTTGCCCTCATCCCGGCCTTGGCGGTCGGCTTCGCCTCATGCTCGTCCTCCGACGATCAGGCCGATGCCGCGCCCGAACCCACCGGCGCACGAGAAATCACAATCGACAAGAGCGGGAAGAATAATCCCTTCGCCTTCAAAAAGGAGGACGTGGCGAAAGACGCCAAGGGAAACTACAGCGGAGGAAAGCGAAGCCGCTACGATGGTCGCGCCGCCTCAGCCTATGCCACGGCCAATAACAACCTGCCCGCGCACATGCAGAAATCCTACCACAAGAAGGCCTGGAACGGTTCGCAGAATTACGCCACCGGGTCCTACCAGACGAAGGGTTACGGGCAGAAAGAGAAGCGCTCATGGTGGGGTGGCAAAAAATCAAGTAGTGCCAACAAGGTCGCGAATGCTGCCGGAAGGAGCTACAACACCGGCTCCTATCGCACAGGCTCGGCTAATGAAACCGGTCGCCGTGTGAAGACCGGCAATAGTGCTTACGTCGAAGGCCGGGCTGCCGATGGTTTTGGTCGCGATCCCGTCATCATTTCGAAGCAGGAGCATCGTCGGATCTCGATGGGTCAGGCGAAGAGTTTGCTGGGTCGTTAATTGGCAGGCCGTAGCTTACTCCGAGTTGCCGCCATTGCAGTTTCTCTGACTGTTCGGCTAATGCTTCCATGCTCTGGCAGTAGGCTTGCATGGTCATCGCCAGTTCCCCGTAGGAGGGACGCAGATGCGGGCCGTGGGCAATCTCTCCCATGATGGCTATCCGGATCATTTCGGGCACATTCTCATAGTCTCCCGCCGTCACCATCGACCGTGCGAGAGTTCGGATCGAACGCAGGTCTTCACCTTCACTAAGGTCTCGAAGTAGGTAGGATTTCTTCATGAGTTCCCGGTGCTTCTCTGATCTCATCAATTGGAAATGACTTCCCGGTTCCCCGAAGGTCAGGGCTGCAAAGTTGACCGACTCGACATCAGCCAAGGCTGGTTCCGCCGGGTGAATCTGTCTCGCAAGGTCCCAGGCTTTCTTCCGGGTCTCCTCAGGCCAAGTGTCAGAGGAGGCAATTTTGAGAAGGTCGTTAACCTCCAAATTTTGCCAGGCAAAGCGGCCTGCCAACTCAATGGCACAGGGTGCACGGAAGAAAACAGCATTTTGGTATAGGTGATGAGAATGGAGCAGGGGTTGTCCTTTGCTTGTGACATATTCAGCCTTAATCACTACGAGGGCTTCGTCTTTCCGGCGCTCGACCAAATCTGTCACCTCGTCCAAGAGTTTCTTTGGGCTCGTTTCTGGATTCGCTTTCCGGAACCGTTCATACCAAAAGATTGAAACGCCTGGTGGGTAAGGGAGGAGATTTGAAATGGGACGCGAGCGGGCATGCTTCGGTGCCTTGGTCAGATCAGGAGCGATCTTTAACGCTAGTTCACGTTGTCCCAAGCGTGCTGCGAGACGAATCGCCCGATTACGCTCGCGGCTTCGCTTGATTGTCTCTCCTCCGAGAGGTTTCAGGAGTTCGATTGCCTTCTCGTGGAGCCCTGCAGAGATCAGGAGTTCGGCAAACTCAATCCGCATCCTGCTACGAACCATTCCGTCTGGATGTTGGAGTGACTCATTGACCAGTTCCTCTGCTTCTTTCCGGAGGCCAGCATGCCAAAGGAGCTTCAAAGATCCTGCTTTCTGGCCATCTGAATCTAAAATCTCTGCCGCCTCGCGCGGGTGACCCAACGTAAGCAAGGTCCTAGCCAGGAAGCCGGATTCTCCGGTCACCGTTGATGAAAGAGCTTCGATGTCCGGGCCCAGCGGAGGCGTCCCAAAGAATTGTCCGCAGGCCGTCAAAAACATCGCCTCAAGGTGGCCGATTCCGGCACTTTCCTGCTGAAGATCATCAGGATCGCAGATGATTTTTGTCTCTAGTCTCAACAGGTGCGACGCGGGCAATTTTTCCGAGAGTTTCCGGGCTAGCAAGAGATCTCCGCTTGCCCGGGCACGAAATATAGCAAGCTCGTCCTTCCACTTCCCATTCCAGTCACGGGGGGGCACGTTGGTCGCGAGCTCCAGAAAAGCGATCTTCCGAGCCAGTATGTCTTCGCTCGCGAATGGCAGTCCTTCGATCAGAATCTTGATTGCGAGGCGTGCATCGTCTTTCACCAGAGCGGCTCGTGCTAATGCCATGCGGGTTTTTGAAGTCAGCTTCGGATGGAAATCATTTGCGAAAGCATAGACCTCAGCCGGGCTATCCGTCGCCAGGGCAGTAATCATCCGGTGGTTCATAGGCATGTCGCGGTCCGCGAGATCGGCAATGACTGCGGCCCGCGTTCGATGACTGAGCGGCCTCGTGAAAAAAGTCCGCCAGTAGTCGCGTTGCTCCAACAAAGCTCCGGTGACCCGACCCGCGAGGATAGAGAACAGAGCGTTTTCCTCCTGCTTTCCTTGACTTCGTAGATCTAAAAAAGCCACTGCCACTGGGACGCCGTCGGGATGCTCCAGCAGCTCCTGCAGGCTCTGTTCCCGAAGTTCGGTCGGAGCCGATTCTAGGTCTGTGGCGAGCTTGAGCAAATCGTCCGGCGAGTCCGGCCCCAAGCCCATACGGAGCCTTCGATAAATGCTTCCGGTGCGTGAAGCGACCTCCGGGTCGTCATTGCGGGAGAGCTTCTCCACAAGCGGAAGAGCCAATTGCCCGGCTTCCCAAATCTCAGCGGTGATGCCTTGGCGATCCTTCGCATCTTCAGAAAGGAGAAGCCGAAGGACCTCCTCCTCAGGAGGAAGAGCCAGAGAGTTGGTGATTAAAATGAGAGAAAAAAGCCACTTCATGAGCAGGGAACGTAGCGTAAGCATCACTTCTTAGCCATGTCTGAGAGTGGTATGATCCACCCCGATCTGTTCACTCCTGCATTGGCATGGCTGATGAAATCCACCGCCACGCAATCAACATGCGGACTGGCGGACGCGGGTCGCATTGTCCTATCATCGCGGCGTGGCAGACAATGACTCCCGCTTAGACGACGAACCTCAGACGCTGAAAGAACGGCTTTGGAGGATTATTTTTGAGGCCGAGACCCCAGCGGGGAAGGCCTTCGATGTTTTGCTGCTCTGGGCCATTTTTCTCAGTGTCACTGCGGTGATGTTAGAAAGTGTCGATTCCATCGCTTTGAAATACGGGAATGTCCTCCGTATCGCCGAGTGGACCTTCACCATCATCTTTACCGTGGAGTATCTCCTCCGCGTGGCCCTGGTCCGACGGCCGATCCGTTACATGAAGAGCTTCTATGGCATCGTAGATCTGCTCTCCTGCCTGCCATCCTACCTCGGGCTGATTTTAGCCGGAGCGCATTCGCTCATGGTCATCCGGATTCTCCGTCTCCTGCGCATGTTCCGCGTGCTGAAGATGGTGGGGCATGTGCGGGGAGCCGAGACGATCATGCGTGGTCTCCTGGCGAGCAAAGCGAAGATCACCGTCTTCTTTTTCGCGGTCCTCCTCTTCGCCATTCTGGCTGGCACCCTGATGTATCTCGTGGAGTCAGGGGAGCCCAATACCTCCTTCACCAGTATTCCGATGAGCATCTATTATGCGATCATTTCCATCACTACCGTGGGCTACGGCGACATGGTTCCGGCGACCGTGATCGGGAAGTTTCTGACCTCCTTCTTCGCCCTCACCGGTTACGCCATTATCGCGGTTCCCACGGGAATCGTCACTTCGGAGCTGCTGAAGTCCCACCTCGGAGATCCCACCAGCGATGCCTGCCCCGGCTGCGGAGTGCACGGCCATCTTCCGGATGCGAAGTTCTGCCGCCGCTGTGGGGATGAATTGAAATGATTTTTAGTGGACGATCAAATCCGGGTTTGCGGAATCCGGGCCTCGCGATGACACTGCCCGCATGTGGAACGCAGCCGCTGAATTTGAAGACATCCGCTATGAGAAGACGGATGATGGAGCCATTGCCAAAATCACGATTAACCGCCCGGAAGTGCGCAATGCCTTCCGCCCGCTGACGGTCAAGGAACTCCTGAATGCCTTCGAGCTAGCCCATCAGGATGAGGAAGTCGGGGTGATCATTCTCACCGGGGAAGGGGACCTCGCCTTCTGTTCCGGAGGAGACCAAAAGGTGCGCGGCCACGCCGGATACCTCGGCGAGGATGGCGTGCCACGACTGAATGTACTGGATCTCCAGAAGAAGATTCGCGGTTTACCAAAGCCGGTCGTCGCGATGGTCGCGGGTTACGCCATTGGCGGAGGGCACGTGCTGCACATCGTCTGTGATCTTACCATCGCGGCAGATAACGCCCGCTTCGGACAGACCGGCCCGAAGGTGGGCTCCTTCGATGGCGGGCTGGGATCCAGTTATCTGGCACGCATTGTCGGCCAGAAAAAGGCTCGCGAAATCTGGTATCTCTGCCGCCAATACGATGCGAAGCAGGCGCTCGATATGGGCCTCGTCAATACCGTGGTCCCGCTCGCTGATCTTGAGAAGGAAACCGTGCAGTGGTGCCGCGAAATGCTCGATCACTCGCCACTCGCTCTTCGCTGCCTGAAGTCCGCGCTCAATGCCGACTGCGACGGCCAGATGGGGCTGCTGGATCTCGCCGGCAATGCCACTCTGCTCTATTATATGAGTGAGGAGGCGAAAGAGGGAAAACAGGCTTTCATTGAGAAGCGGAAGCCGGACTTTTCCAAATTCCCCCGCGTCCCTTAAATTACGTCTTTGATGTCGCCCTGGAAAGCCTGGCTCCTCGCCTCCCGACCCAAGACCCTACCTGCCGCCATCGTGCCGGTTTGGTCGGGCTGTCTTTTGGCGTATCACCTGACAGGGAACTTCTCTCTGTGGCTCGCTGCTCTCACAGTAGCGGGCGCGATTTTCATCCAAATCGCGACGAACTTTTTCAATGACGTCATCGATGCCGAAAATGGTGCTGATACCGCTGAGCGAATCGGTCCACAGCGTGCCACGGTGAGTGGTCTGTTGAGTTCGAAGACGGTCTATCGGGGAGCATTTGCCATGCTTCTACTGGCTTCGATCTGTGGCTTGCTTTTGTTTCTAGAACGCGGCTGGCCAATGTTGTTGATCGGGCTTCCATCGCTCTATCTCAGCTACGGATACACCGGCGGATTTTTCCCGCTAGCTTATCGTGGCGTGGGGGAGTTGTTCGTCATCCTCTTCTTCGGACTGGTCGCGGTGATGGGAACAGTCTTCGTGCAGACCGGGCTCTGGCCGATATCCGCCGCGATTCTGGGCCTCCAAATCGGTCTGCTTTCGGCAGTGCTCATTGCCGTCAATAACTACCGCGATGTCGAAGAGGATCGCGCCGCAAACAAACGAACCCTCGCGGTGAGGCTCGGCCGCCCGGTGGTTCGCGGGATGATTCTCGCGATGACTATCTTGCCGGCATTGCTGGTTCCTTTCCTCGCTGGGGTGGGGCCGTGGTTCTGGAGTTCGCTTGGGTTGGCGGTGGTTTTCCTAA
>CALBVA010000028.1 GCA_937969125.1 uncultured Verrucomicrobiales bacterium
CCGCTGAGAGTCCGCGACGCCGTTTATGGAATGATTGCTCGAAACCGGAAGCGATTGTTTAAAGGCGGTGCCTGTGCGCTGCCGGAGGAAGGTTACCGGGAGAAGCTGTTGGCTTAGCCGTGGTGGAAACCTTGTTACGGAGCGATCGCGAAGTTCCACTAATCGTCATCCGCAGCGTTCTCCTCAATCTCTGCCTCGAGTTCTTCAATCGCTATTTGAGGGGCACGAGCCTCGTGAAGGGCACGAGCCTCGACTTTCATCTGATGATTTCCGACCTGAAAACCAAATAAAGCGAAGAAGAAGCCAAAGGTATAAATCAGGCCTTTTCCGGCACCAAGTAAGAGAGCAGTCATTGCTTTGCAATTATCGAATCCAGATCGATTTCACAAGTCTGCTTTTTTCTCTTGCACGGATGCGGGGATGCCCCTATTCCTCCGCCCGTCCCGAAACGACAGGGGGCGTTAGCTCAGTTGGTAGAGCACCTGCATGGCATGCAGGGGGTCAGCGGTTCGAATCCGCTACGCTCCACCATTCTTCGCAAGACTGCGGTGAATGGCCCTGTCACTCACAAAACGGGAATGAGATCGCGGACCGGCCCCCTGGCCGGTTTTTCTGTCTCCGGCCCACACAATCCTCTACGACCACTTTCATGATTATCGGACAAGAACTCGCCATCGCCTGTGCCAATGCCGCGGACGAACTCAAAGCGGAGGACATCCGGGTTTTCGATCTGCGTGGAATTTCCACTCTGACTGATTTCATGGTAGTCTGCTCCGGCAACTCGATGCCGCACTTGAAAGCGATTACCCGTGATGTGGAAGCGATGGTGCGGGAAAAGGGCTCCGACCCAGCACACCAGACAGAAGGGAAGGCTGCGAGCCGCTGGGTCGTGATCGATTTCGTGGATGTCATGGTGCACGTGCTCGATACGGAATTCCGCGAGCATTATGCCCTTGAAACTCTCTGGGGTGATGCGAAGGAGGTGGTCTGGAGTGACCGCTCCGGGGACACTCATGAGGATTGAAATCATTAATACCGGGACCGAGCTGCTGCTCGGATCAACAGCAAACACGCATGGCACCTGGATGGGGCAGGAGTTGGTGAAACTGGGCCTCCGGGTGCAGCGCCAAGTCACCGTGCCGGACGGCGTGGCTATCAATGCCGCCCTCAGGGAGTCATTGACCCGCTCCGACGCCATCATCGTGACAGGAGGACTCGGGCCGACCAGCGACGACATCACACGGGAAGCTCTCGCCGAGGTGCTGAATGTCGAGATGATCGAGGACGAGGCGGCTCTGCGCTCGCTTCACGAATTTTTCGAGAAGCGCGGTAAGGAAATGGTCCCCGCGAACCTTAAACAGGCCCAAAACCTGGTGGGGGCAGACATTCTCCCGAATTCTAATGGCACCGCGCCGGGGATTTATGCGCCACCGCGTCTCGGCGGAGAGCCGGGCTGCGCGGTGTTTCTGCTGCCGGGACCACCGCGCGAGCTTTACCCGATGTTTCACGCCGAGGTCACTCCGCGACTCCGCGCGTTGGCTGGGGTGGAGAATATCGATGAAGTGCAGGAGCTGAAATTCGTCGGCGTGGGCGAAAGTGATTTTCAGGATCGATTGGACGCAAAGCTCAATGCTGTCCCGGGCCTGGAAGTGGGATACTGCGCACGCCTGGGTGAGATGGATCTCCGCCTGATCGGCTCGGACGAGGCCATCGCGGCCGGTCGGAAACTGGCCGAGGAGGAATTCGCGGAATTTCTGGTCAGCGACGACGGCCTCTCTCTGGAAGCGGCGGTGGTGCGCAATCTCACTTCTGCCGGAAAAACGGTGGCCACGGCGGAGAGCTGCACCGGCGGGCTCATCACGAATCGCCTCACTGACGTCTCTGGCTCCAGTGCGGTGCTGGGCTATGGCTTTGTCACTTATTCCAATGAGGCCAAAATGAAGCTTCTCGGCGTGCCTGAGAAAGTTCTAACCGATTATGGTGCCGTGAGTGAAGAGGTCGCGGCGGAGATGGCCCATGGCGCCCGCCTGGCCAGCGGAGCTGACATCGCCGTCAGCGTCACGGGCATCGCCGGACCGACCGGTGGCACGGAGGAGAAACCCGTCGGGCGCGTCTGCTTTGGAATCGCAACCGCAGACAGCGTGCAAACCCACACCGAAAATCACCCGCGCAACCGGATCGATTTCAAGATGCAGGTCAGCCAACGTGCGTTGGACTTGATCCGCCGCGCGATCTGATTAAAGCGAGACTCCGGTGGCGTAGATCACGCCTTCGGTCTCGCGGATCTCCTTCATGGATTCGCTGACGAGTGGGCCATCCAGTTCGATCACGGTGAGGGCACTGCCTTCACTGCTGTTTCGGGCGAGGGAGAGATTGGCGATATTCGATCCAGCGGCACCGAGAATGGTCCCGACGCGTCCGACCATCCCAGGGCGGTCGTCATTCTTCACGATGAGGAAGTCGCCCTTAATGTTGATGTCCACATAGAGCTTATCGATCTCTACCACGCGGGGCGATTGGCCAATGACGGTGCCGGAGACGCGGAACTTCGTGCCGTCTTTGCTGAGTTCGGCGACGACCAGCTCGCTATACTCGGTCTTGGCATTGATTGTGGATTCGGTGATGTCCAGACCCATCTCTTTTGCCACGGCGGGTGCATTGACGATGTTCACCTGGCCGTCGGAGCGAGCCGCTTCGAGGTAGGCGTTGAGGACGCTACGAGAGATGAGGGCGGTATCCTTTTCGGCAATGCTTCCGTGATAGGAAACGCGGAGTGAATCGGGATTATCGGGTCCGAGTTTGGCGAGCAGTTTACCGAGGGCCTTGGCGATATCGAGGTAGTTGCCGACCTCGGCGAGGGCGGCGGCATCGAGAGAAGGCATGTTGATGGCATTGCGAATCTCTCCGGTGGCGCAGAAGTCACGGATCTGCTCGGCGACCTGGATCCCGACATTTTCCTGGGCCTCATTGGTCGAGGCACCGAGGTGCGGGGTGAAGGTGATGTGCTTCCCGAGGGTAAAGAGCGGGTGGTCCTTGGAGGGAGGTTCTTCCTCGAAGACATCGAGTCCGCAACCGGCGATGTGACCGGAATCGATGGCTGCTTTCAAGGCCACCTCATCGATGAGGCCGCCACGAGCGCAGTTGATCACCAATGCGCCCTGATTCATGAGAGCGAGGCGGTCGGCATTAAGAATGTGCTTCGTGTCCTCGGTCATCGGGACGTGCAGGGTCACCACGTCGGCGTCCTTGAGAGCTTCATCTGGAGTGGCGGCGAGACGGATCTTCATCTCATCCGCGCGGGCCTGGGTGAGGAAGGGATCATAGGCCACGATTTTCATATTGAAGGCCTGCGCGCGCTTCGCGAATTCAGAGCCGATGCGCCCCATTCCGATCACGGCGAGAGTCTTGCCGTTTAGCTCGATGCCTTGGTAGGCCTTACGGGCGGATTTGAAATCTCCGGCAATGACTCCAGCGTGGCCCAGAGCGATGTTCCGGGCAGTAGCGCACATCAGGGTGAAAGCGTGCTCGGCGGTCGAGATGGTGTTCCCGGTGGGCGTGTTCATCACGATGACCCCGTGTGAGTTCGCGGCGTCGCGGTCGATATTGTCCACTCCCACTCCGGCGCGGCCGACTGCTTTCAGCTTGGTCGCCTTCGCCAGCACCTCGGCGGTCACCTTGGTCTGGGAACGGACGACGAGGGCATCGTATTCGCTAATAATTTCCAGTAGCTCCTCGGGGGATAGGCCCACTTTAAAGTCAGCGGTGATATCGGGATGAGCATTGAGAAGCTCAACACCTTTTTCGGAAATCGGATCGGATACGAGAACGCGGCTTGCCATGACAATGGTGGCGGTAACTCAGTCGCAGCATTTAGGCAAGAGTGGCTGGCGGAAATCATCTCCGGGGTGGCGTTGGCACTTGATAATTGCCTCCGGCTTTGGGATGTCCTGCACCCTCATGTGTGACAATCCCAATATGCGCGAGTTCTCCTCGAAGGTCCTTGATGGCCCTGACCGTGCCCCCAGCCGGGCGATGCTCTATCCTGTCGGTTTCTCGAAGGATGATTTTTCGAAGCCCAAGGTCGGCGTTGCCTCCACCTGGAGCCAGGTCACACCGTGTAATTTCCACATCGATCTCCTCGCCAAGGACACCGCCAAGGGCGTTGATGCCGCCGGTGGGAAGTCGGTCATCTTTAACACCATCACCATTTCCGATGGCATCTCGATGGGAACCGAGGGGATGAAGTATTCACTCGTGAGCCGGGAGGTCATTGCCGACTCGATCGAGACCGTCGTCGGCTGCGAAGGCATGGATGGATACGTCGCGATCGGTGGCTGCGATAAAAATATGCCGGCCTGTATTATCGCAATGGCCCGCATGAATCGTCCTTCCGTTTTCGTCTATGGAGGGACTATCCTCCCCGGATGCGCCACCGTCAAAGGTGAGGAAAAAGAACTCGATATCGTCTCCGTCTTCGAAGCAGTGGGGAAACACGCCGCTGGTGATTTCTCGGATGAGGAGCTGCAGCTCGTGGAGGAAAAAGCGATCCCCGGACCGGGATCCTGCGGGGGAATGTATACCGCGAATACCATGGCGAGCGGCATTGAGGCCCTCGGCATGAGCCTTCCAAACAGCTCGGCCCAGGCTGCGATCTCCGATGACAAGAAACGGGACTGCTTTGACGCAGGCGCCGCAGTGCTCCACCTCCTGGAGCGGGGCATCAAGCCGCGCGATATCATGACGCGTAAGGCCTTCGAGAACGCTATCACCGTCGTCATCACGCTTGGCGGATCGACCAATGCGGTCCTCCACCTCCTCGCGATGGCACATGCCGCCGAGGTCGAGCTGAGTATCGATGACTTCACCGAGATCGGGAAGCGCGTGCCGGTCCTCGCTGACCTGAAGCCGTCCGGAAAATACGTGATGGCGGAATTGGTGAAAATCGGCGGCCTCATCCCGCTGATGAAGCAGCTCCTCGCCGCCGGCCTCCTGCACGGCGATTGCATGACCGTCACCGGAAAGACCCTCGCGGAAAACCTGGCGAACTCACCACTTGAATTCCCGGAAGGACAGGACGTAGTCCGCCCGATGGATAACCCGGTGAAGAGCGACAGCCACCTGCGCATTCTCTACGGCAATCTCGCCCCGACCGGTTCGGTGGCCAAGATCTCCGGTAAGGAAGGTCTCCAGTTCACCGGACGCGCCCGAGTCTTCGAATCCGAGGAGGAAGGCATGGCCGCCATTCTCGATGGCAAGATCGTGGAGGGTGATGTCATCGTCATCCGCCGCGAAGGTCCGAAGGGCGGTCCTGGAATGCGCGAGATGCTCGGGCCCACCGCCGCCGTTATGGGACGTGGGTTGGGGGACAAGGTCGCCCTCATCACCGATGGCCGCTTCTCCGGGGGCAGCCACGGGTTTGTCGTCGGCCACATCACTCCGGAAGCTTTCGAAGGGGGACCGATTGGTCTTCTGGAAGAGGGCGATACCATCACCATCGATGCCGAGAAAAATGAGATCTTCACGGATGCGGATCTCGAGTCTCGCAAGTCCTCCTGGACCCAACCTGAACCTCGCTACACCCGCGGCGTTCTTGCCAAGTATGCCCGCCTTGTCACCAGCGCGAGCGAAGGAGCCGTGACGGACAAACTCTAGAGAAACTCTTAAGAAGCCCTCGATCATCTCATGCTGACTCTTCTGAAGATTCGGAACCTCGCCTTGGTGGACCGACTGGAGTGGGACCTCGGCGGGGGACTTGTCGGCGTGACCGGTGAGACTGGCGCGGGAAAGTCCGTCATTGTCGGTGCACTAAAGCTCATCCTCGGCGAGCGGGCCGATAAGGGCCTCATCCGTACGGGCGAGGACCAGTGCACCGCCGAGGCCATTTTTCAGCTCCCAGATGTCTCGTCGATCAACACGATCCTTGAAGGGGTGGGATTGGACCCGTGTGAGGAAAATGAGCTCATCATCCGCCGTGTCGTAGGCCGCAGCGCGAATAAACAATTCGTCAATAATGGCGCGGCGACTCTCGGCGTGCTGAAAAAGATTGGTGCACACCTCGTGGACCTCCACGGTCCTCACGATCATCAATCGCTCCTCTCACCGGAGCGTCAGCTCGCTCTGCTGGATGCCTACGCGGTCGCCGGAAAGGAGCTCGCGGCCTATCGTGCAAAGTGGGCCGTCTGGCGCGAAGCGGCTGACGAATACGAAACCGCCCGCGCCCAGCGTGAAATCAGCGATCAGGAAAAGGAACTCCTGCGCTATCAGGTGGAGGAGATCGATGAGGCAAGCTTGAAGCCCGGTGAGGAAGAGGAGCTGGAGGAGCGATATCGCCGCACCAGTAATGCCGCCCGCCTCGGAGAATTGGCTGGTAAGGCCGGAGATCTCCTGGGTAGCACGATTAGTCCTGGACTTGAGGATCTCCAGCGAACCATGGCGGAGCTGTCCCGCATTGATCCCGTCATCACTGACCTCGCCGAGGAAGTGGAGGGAGCCTCGGTGCAGATGCAGGAACTGGAGCGTAGCGTAGCCGATTACCTCGGTGAGTTGGAGCTCGATCCTACCGAAGCGCAGGAAGTGGAAAATCGCTTTAACCTCGTCGAGTCGCTCAAGCGGAAATACGGCCCGACCTTGCAGGACGCCATCGACCATGCCGAGGAAGCCCGCCTCCGTCTCGAAGGCTCGGATAACCGAGAGGAATACCTTGGCCGTCTCAAGGACGCCGCTGATACCGCGATGAAGCAACTGCGAGCTTCGGCCCGCAAGTTGGGAACGAAGCGGAAGAAGTTCGCCCCCGCTCTCGGGAAGGAAGTGCAGGGTCATCTTGTAGATCTGGGTTTCAAGCAGTCGGAATTTGAAGTCTCATTGACCACGCGCGATGAGCCCGGGCCGCAGGGATTTGAGACCGTGGAATACCTCTTCGGTCCTAATCCCGGTGAGCCGCTGAAGCCGCTCCGCCAGGTCGCCTCCAGCGGTGAAATCTCCCGAGTCATGCTCGCGGTGAAGAGTGCTCTCGCCGATCAGGATGCCACACCGCTGATGGTTTTCGATGAGATCGATGCCAATGTCGGCGGAGAAATCGCTCGTGCCGTTGGTGAAAAAATGGCCCACCTTGGCGAGCGACATCAGGTCGTCGCCATCACTCACTTCCCACAAGTCGCCGCAGTGGCCCATCAGCACTTTCTCGTCGAGAAACGGGTAGAGGGTGGTCGTTCTCTCTCTTCTCTCACCGAAGTCACAGGTGAGGATCGCATTGATGAACTCGTCCGCATGCTCGGCGGCGGAGACGGTTCGGAAGCCCGGAGCATGGCTCGTTCCCTTTTGAAGTAATGGCTGCGAAATCTAAAAAGAAAAAGCGTCCGGATAAGCCCCTCATTGGCCGTCACGAATGGTTCTCCATCCCGGAGCTCGGGATCAATTGGTTCCGGGGAAAGATCGATACCGGGGCGCGGAGTTC
This sequence comes from uncultured Verrucomicrobiales bacterium, assembly GCA_937969125.1. Lineage (GTDB taxonomy): Bacteria > Verrucomicrobiota > Verrucomicrobiia > Verrucomicrobiales > Akkermansiaceae > SW10. The sequence continues at coordinate 7,454 of CALBVA010000028.1, forward strand.
CTCGCTGCATGCGACAGACATCGAGCCTTTTGAAAAAGAAGACGGCACCACTTGGGTCCGCTTTACCACGGTGGATGACCTCAAGTGTGAGGAGCCGGTGATCTTTACCAAGGCCGTTAAAAACTCTAGCGGGATCCCGGTGCAGCGTTACTTCATAGAGGTCGAGGTGGAGACTCTCGATGATGAGGCCCAGCTCGTGCTCGTCAGTTTGCACAATCGTACCAACATGCGCTGCCCGCTGCTCATGGGGCGACGGGAATTACGCTTCTACCTCGTCGATTGCAGCCGGAATCACATCCTCGGTAAACCGGTGAACTCTTAGGGCTCCTGGCGTGTGGTTTAAAAGGATCGTCGGGCTCGGCGACTTTGCGACTTTACGGTTCCAATCCCCACCTCGCAGAAGATCCGAACGGGATGGACCTCTTTGTCCTCTGTGATAGCATCGCGATATGGACACTCTAATTCATCATCTCGAAAATAAGGAAGAGCTTCCACCTCGTGAAGTCGCCACCGCTGCCGAGTTTCTTCTCGATGAATCGGGTTCGATTGAAAAGAAAGCCCATCTCCTGAAGGCTCTCGCGGAGAAAGGGGAGACGGCTGCGGAGATTGCCGAGTTCGTTTCCGTTTTTCTGGAAAAGGCGGAGGTGCCGTCCTTCCTGGATCTGCAGTTCGAGGGACCAACGATTGATGTCTGCGGAACGGGCGGGGACAAGTTGGACCTTTTCAACGTCTCGACCACGAGCATGTTCATCGTCGCCGCAGCCGGAGCCACGGTGATCAAGCACGGCAACCGCGGGATCACCTCGAAGAGCGGTGGGGCGGATGTGCTGGAGGCGCTCGGGATCCAGATCGATCTGCCCTCGGAACAAGTGGGAGTCTGCCTGGAAAAGGCCGGAGTGGGTTTTCTCTTCGCCCCGAAATATCACCCGGCTTTTAAGGCGGTCGTGCCCGTTCGCAAGATGCTCGCCGAGCAGGGGCAGCGGACCATTTTTAATCTCATCGGGCCTCTTCTCAATCCAGCCAACCCTGAGTGCCAGCTCGTCGGGGTCTTTGATCGTAATCTCTGCCCGGTCTTTGCTGACATCCTAAATCGTCTTGGTCGCGACAGCGCCTGGGCGGTCAATGGCATGACGGAAGACGGGCGTGTGGTCGATGAAATGAGCACGATGGGCTCAACGCGAATTTGTAAGGCCGGCCGCTATCAGGGACAGGTCGATGAAGAGGTGACTCCTGGTGATTTTGCGATCGCCCCGGCAGACGTAATCGACCTTCAGGGTGGCGATGCAAAGGAAAACGCCACATTGCTCACTAATATTCTCGCCGGTGAGGAAAGCGGGGCGAAGCGGGACATCGTTCTGCTCAATGCCGCCGCGGCCATCGCCTGTGCTGGTCTCGCTGACAACATCGGGGATGGCTTGAAAAAGGCGACGGAAGCGGTCGATAGCGGAGAAGCTCTCAACCGTCTGAAGCTCCTTCAGAAGCACGCCGGGTAGTGCTCAGTAAAAATCTTCAGAAAGGCTCAGCGGGAACGTTAGCCCGGATGCCTGACACACTCGAATGGACTCTCGCAACAAACGAGAACCCCTTGCCAAACTTTGGTTTCAGCTCAAAAAGTGCTCGGTATTTTTCTGGAAGAGAGCTTCCGAGATACCGGTGAGGGAAGCGAGTTGACTAGAGATGACTCGTAGGTTTTTGGGGTGATTGATTTTGCCCTCGCCCGGTGGCGGCATGTCGGGGGCGTCGGTTTCGACGAGGATTCGGTCCGCAGGAAGATTTTGGAAGACGGCTCGGACCTTTTCTTTTCGAGGATGAAGAAAGTGACCGGAGAAGGAGAAGTAGGCTCCGAGTTTGACTAGCTCCTTTGCGGTTTCGAGTGATCCGGCGAAAGAGTGGACTAGGAAGCGGGGGAGGATTGGCGCTGCTTTCAATTCTTCCAGCAGTGGTCCCGAAGCTCTCAGGCAGTGGATCGTGATTGGCCGGGCGAGTTCGGCGGCGAGAGCGAGTTGTTGGCGGAAGACGAGGTGCTGCTCTTCGAGATTGGGATCTGTCATCCAGCGGTCGAGGCCACATTCGCCGAGGGCAACGCGGGGGTCTTCTTCTAGGAGCGCGCGGAGATGATCGATCCAATCGGCCGAGCGCTCCGCGACTTTCCAGGGGTGAAGTCCGTAGGACGGAATAACGAAGTCAGGATGCTCTTTTGCGAGCTGATGGACCGCAGGCCAATCCGCTTCGGAGGTGCCATTGACGACGCAGGCGGTGATGCCGACGTCTTTCATTTCGCGGATGAGGTCGGATTGGCGATTTCCGAAGCGAGGATCGTGGAGGTGATTGTGGGCGTCAATCATCTCCGATTTTAGGGATAGAGGCGGATTAATTCCGCGGCAGCTTTCTCAAAGTCATCGGCTGAAACCGTGCCCGGATCGAGGGTGCGCTCGGGGACAGAATAGACGGAGTCGTCTGAGCCGGGTTTGCGATAGACGAGGTCGTAGTGATCCTGGAGGATGGATTGGAGGAAGCTTTTCCAGTCCTGTGCATCGATTTCGTGATGCCATTGATCGACCTGTGCGTGCCCGCGCAGACGGCGAAGGCCATCGAGGGTTTGCTTGAGCGATTCCGGATCCGAGATGAAGTGGTGGTAGTCTTCGGCGAGGAGTTTCGCCCTTTCGGTGAGGCTGAGGTCAATGAGCACCACTCGGCCGTTTCCGAGTCTTTCCCAAAGGGTGGGTGGGCACTGTAGTCGACCGATGCGGTTCGATTCGGCCTCGGTGAAGACGGGGCGATTTGGGTCGAAGTTCTTAAAAGCAGACCAGAGAGATGACTCGAAGCGTTTTTGATTGGGCTGTGGGCTATCGGGTGAAGTCCCCAGGATGGAGCCTCGATGGTTGGCGAGGCCTTCGAGATCGAGAACCTGTGCGCCCTGTTTTTTGAGCGCGTGGAGAAGGCGGGTTTTTCCGCAGCCGGTGAGGCCTCCGAGGACAATGAGTTCTGGTTTTTTTTGAGCGATAGTGGCTTTCAGATCGCCCATGAAATATTTTCGCCAGGCCTTATATCCGCCCTGGATGACCCGGCTGCGCCAGCCGATGGCACGGAAGATCACCGCCATGGAATTCGAGCGGAGATTCCCACGCCAGCAATAGATCAGCGGAGCGAAGGAGGTGGGATGATCGGCGAGAGTGGAGGAGAGGTGGCGGTGGATATTCTCCGTGATGAGGGTGGCCCCAAGGCGGCGGGCTTTAAAGGGACTGAGGGCATTCAATTCGCCGACCTCGTGGCGCTGGGCATCACTGAGAACCGGGAGATTGATGGCGCCAGGCACGTGGTCCTCCTCGAACTCCGAAGGCGAGCGGACATCAATGATATCCGGAAAATCTGCAAGATCGAAGGGAGGGGTGACGCGCTCGGGAATATCCATCGGGGCGCTTATTCTTCCACCTCCACGACGAGGCTGACCTCGACTGAAACGCCCAGGGGCAGTGAGGAACAACCGACCGCGGCGCGTGAGTGTTTTCCGGCCTCACCGAAGACGGCGACGAGGAGATCGGAGGCGCCATTGATGACCTGCGGATGGGCGGTGAAGTCCGGCTCCGCATTGACGAAGCCACTGAGCGAGACGATGCGGGTCACTTTGTCCAATGATCCTAGCTCTGCCTTAATCACGGCGAGGCGGGTGAGGAGGGCTGTCTCGGCGGCTTTTTGGGCGGTTTCGACATCAGACTCGGTGGGAACTTTTCCGAGAAATTTCAGGTCGCCAATGATGGGGAGCCCGCCGGAAATGTGGAGGAGATTACCGGTGCGGACGGCATTGACATAGGAGCCGACGGGAGCGGCAGCTTCGGGGAGTTTAAGTCCGAGGGAGGTGAGTTTTTCTTCCGGTGTCATTGTGGGAGGTTGGCAGGTTGTGGAGCAGGAGTAGATTTAGGCTTGGTGTATTCGTTTGTGAAGAGGGCGATGAATTTCCGCCCACTCCGAGTGAGGGTGGCGCGGCTGCCGGTCCCGCTAAGACGCTTACGGGTGTAGAATTTATGATTTGAGCGGGTGGTGCGCACGTAGGTCACGGTGGCCTGGGTGACTTCGCGGTGACTCGGGATGACCTCGAGTGGGATTCCGGAATCGGTGAAGGCGATCTCCCATGAGGCGCTGGAGGCGTGGTGATTGCCTTTCGCGAGCCATGGATATCGTTGCACGATTTCCAGTCGCTCCGCCAATCCGGTGCGAGGAACTGCGACTTTGAAGTAGGGCGAGGCACCTTTGAGGAACTGCGGGATGGTGAGTTTGGGATTTTTTTTGTGAGCGAGGAAGAGCGAAGCGACATCGATGCCCATGATATTCCGACCATCATAAAGGCCGCGATTAGTGGTAGCTCCGAGCCAGTCCTCGAAGTTGACGGTGCTGATCAAGCCGAGTTCGAGGTGGAGGTGGGAACGTTCGCGATTCAGTCCTACCCCAGTGTAGCCCATTCTTCCAAGCGTGGTGCCGGCTTTCACGCGCT
>CALBVA010000029.1 GCA_937969125.1 uncultured Verrucomicrobiales bacterium
TGAGCGGCGATCTCCGTGATCATCTCGCAGAGCTCCTCCCACCCATCTCGCCACTCCAGCAGGGCGGTGGGAGTCTGGACTGGGACGGAAATTTCATTGCAGGTTTCCGCCCATTTCTTACCCAGGCTCTCCTGCTCGCTAGTGACGGATTTGAGGTCGGATTGCAGGTTCGTTTGCTTCGCCTCCAGCTGGGCAATACGGGCCTGATGACCGGTCGCGGTGGCCAGCACTTCAGCATCCGTGCGCAGGGTATCGACAATGTGATCGGCCTTGCCAATGAGCTCCCTCAAGGTCGCGGCGTCCCCTTTCAACGACTGATCGCGGAGGCGACGGGCTGTCACCAGATCCTCTTGAGTGAAGATCTCGGCTTGCTTCGCGAGCTGCTGCAGTGCGGTTTTCTCCCCGGTTAGTTGATCCCGAAGAGCGAGAAGCTCTCCCTCAATTTTATCAATGAGCGCCTCCTGCTTCTCCTGACGACTCGCTTCCTCCAGAATCGTTTTCCGACCGGGAAGGGCGAGCCGCGTGGCATCGCCGGCGATCTGCAAACGAGTAACAAGGTCATCGCGTTGCTTGATTTGCTCTTGGTGCTTTTTCTCCAGAACCAGGCGGGATTTTTCATCCGCAGCGATCGCATCGGCCTCAGAAACCTGGGACTCGAGCAGGCTGAGGTCAATCGGCTCCGCCAGCTCCTTCTGTTGCGCTGCCAACTCCACCTCCAGAGTTTCCAGCGCGAGCTTCGCGGCTTTCGTCTGAGTGATGAGATCTGCCAGATGACGGGCCGATTCCTCGATGGAGGTGAGATTGGAAATCGGCGGCAATTCCTCCAAGTCCGTCTGGCGGACCGCCTCCAGCGCTGCGACTGCCGCAGTAAGCGCGGGGAGTTCCTCGACCCGCTCCTGGTGGCGCCCAACACCCCGGTGGAGTGACTCGAACTCCTCGGCCCGATTAAGGATGTACGAGAGATCTCCGACTTCCTTCACCTCTGCCTCGGCGGAAGTGAGGTGGGATTGATGAAGCTGGAGAGTCTGTTCGCTGCGAGCAAAGGCGGTCTGGGTTACCCGAACCCGCTGGATGAAATCAGCAGGGACTTCCGGAGCCTCCTGCTCGCTGAGATCGGCACGAAGTTGAAGGAGATGATCGAGCACCGGGAAAGAACGCAGGCAATTCTCGACAAAACGACCCCGCACACGGTGCTCGCGGCGGAGGCGGTTCTTCTCCTCGAAGTATGCAACAGCGGCTTTGATCTGCTTTTGCAGCGTCTTCCACGCCGCCGTGGTAGTGGTCTCGGCACGAGCAAGTTTTTCGGCCTCCTTAAACGCCGCTAGGGCCTGAAAAATCGAAGTGCTGCGGGTAGCGCCTTTCCACAGACTCTGTGCCTCGGCCTCGAGATTTTTGATCGCGTCATCAATCGGCGAGCCGCCGAGACTGGCGGAAAAGATGGCATTTCCCAAGTCCCCTTCCCCGGCAAGAAGAGCCCGCGCGCCCTCGCGGAGGCTGGCGGTATCCAGCCCGAACATGTTCTCGAAGAAGTCTTCGGTCACTGGCCCGAGGTAGGGCTGCAGGGAATTGTCCGGGAGGGTGTTTTTCTCGGAATCGAGAAGGGTGTTCTTGTTCCCCTTTTTGCGAAAGAAATGGAGGGCATCCTCGTCCTGCGAGATCTGTGCGCCGATCAGAAGCTGGGAATTTTGATGGAGAAAATTATCCCCGGTGCGGGTGGGAATTCCGAAGAAAAGATCGTGAATCGCCCGAAGGAGAGAACTCTTTCCGACTTCGTTCGGGCCGTAGATGAGGTGGAGATCACTGCCCGTCTTCAAGAAGGTGAGCTCAAAGTCGGTAAAATGACCGAAAGCTGGGATCTGGAGGAAATCGAAACGCATCTTACTCGGAGTGGCTGGTGGCGATGGCGTGGAGGACGATGGCGGAGACGTCCTCTTTCAAAGAGGCCAGCTCCAGCACGGCGGCGGTGGGAAGCTTCTTCTCCAACGCCGCGACAACTGCCGGTTGATGGTCGGGATTGAAACCATCTAGTGCCGCGAGAACCTGCGCGGTGAGGTCATCACGTTTCGCAAGTTCCTGCGGGTCGTAGGTTGGGGTGGTTTTGAGCTTTAGTCGCTCGATCCAGATTTGCTCCGGATCGATGGAAGCGGCGATGGAGTGGCACTCAGCCTGCCAACGCGCGAAGTCGGAGTGCAACGCACCATGGAGTTCGGTCGCTCCGGTCAGCGTGATGCGGGCCGCAAGGAGGCGATCCCCGGCGGCGGCAAATGAGTCCCCCAATTCCGATGCGATGAGGTCACGGAGTTCATCCGCAGCGGTGAGCGAAGCGAGATCCAGCTCGAGATGAGTCCAGCGCACGACATCTAAAGTACGAAACTCATGCAAGGTGACATTAAGCGAATCATCCACCTGCACGAGGTAGCAACCGCGTTCGCCGGTTTCGCGGATGTGGCGGCCCTGAATATTGCCGGAGTAGGCGATCATCGGTGACTCCTGGAGCACGGCGGGCTGATGGATGTGACCGAGAGCCCAGTAGTCGTAGCCCTTTCCAGCGAGTTCCTCCAGTGAACAGGGCGCGTAGGTATCGTGCTGCGTGGAGCCTGCGAGACTGGTGTGGAGGAGGCCGATATTGAAGTGCCCTTCCACCGCCGCAGGATAATTCGCGGCGAGATTCTCCTGCACGCTGGCGGTGGCGAATCCCTGGCCGTGAATGGTGACAGGGAGCTTGGGATGAGCCACGGACTGCGGCTTCCGGGTAGACAGCGCGCCCGTATTTTGAGGGAAGGTAAGCGAGCGGGTGATGACGGATTCGGCATCGTGATTTCCCGTAATGGCGAAGACCACGATCTTATGCTCGATCAGCCGAGCGAGCTGCTGATTCAGGAAGAGGGCGGTATCGTAACTCTTCTGATCACCATCGTAGAGGTCACCGGCTAGGAGGACGAAGTCGACCTTCTCGCTGATGGCGAGATCGATGAGATTCACGAAGGCGCGCCGGGTCGCGCCACGGATCTCATTGACCGGAGCACCCTCATGGCGGGCGAGCCCGCGGAGAGGGCTATCAAGATGGAGGTCGGCAGCGTGAATGAATGAGAACATCGGCGGGAGGAATCTGCCAGCCCGCGCGGAGGGGTCGAGCGGGAATCACGGCAGACTATCCATTCAGCTTGGCGAGACTCTTTGCCAGGAAGATTCCGTCCTTACGGATGAGCTTTCCATCAAAGTGGATCTCGCCACCGCCGTAGTCTTTTCGCTGAATGTTCACCATGTCCCAGTGCACGGTGGAGCGGTTCCCATTGTCCGCCTCCTCATAGGCCTGACCGGGGGTGAAGTGGAAGCTCCCCGCGATCTTTTCGTCGAAGAGGATGTCACGCATGGGCTCGCGGATGACGGGATTAAAGCCGAGGGCGAACTCACCGATGAAGCGAGCTCCGTCATCGGAGTTGAGGATTTTATTGAGATCCTTGGTGCGTCCGCCGGCGGCCTCGGCTTTGACAATCTTCCCTTTTTCGAAAGTGAGGGTGATACCATCGAAGCCCATGCCCCGGTAAATGGTGGGGGCATTGTAGGCAATAACTCCTTCGACGGAATTCTTCACCGGAGCAGTGAAGACCTCACCATCAGGGATATTGTAATTCCCCCCGCAGACCACGGCGGGGATGTCCTTGATCGAGAAGCGAAGGTCAGTGCCGCCGCCGGTGATGTGGACCTCATCGGTCTTTTCCATGAGACGCTTCAGGGCATTCATGGCGGGAAGGAGGGCCTTGTAATCGAGGAGGCAGACATCGAAATAAAAGTCCTCGAAGGCCTCGGTGCTCATACCGGCCTGCTGGGCCATAGCGGGGTGCGGCCAGCGCAAGACACACCACTTGGTTTTCTTCACGCGGTGATCGAGGACCTTGCGGATGTGCTTCATGGCGAGCCCCATATTCTTAGCGGAGACGTCGCTGGTCTCGGTGATATTATGCGAGCCGCGGATGGCGATGTAGGCATCCATGTCTTTCATCTCGGTGAGGAGATGTTTCCCGATGAGGGAGTATTGATCATCTGTGGCGCCGAGGAGCATCTCGCGGTTCAAGCGATTCGAGCCGAGGCGAAGAAAAGGCTCAGCCTTGCGAGCACGGACTTCGCGGATGAGGGCGAGAGCCATATCTTCCGGAGTATCGACGAGGTCGAGAAGGATCTTCTCCCCTTTCTTGAGAGAGGTGGAGTAGCGGATGAGCTGTTTGGCGAGTTCCTGATACCGTGAGTCCATGGACTTAAGAAAAGCGCATTTGCCACGGGAACAAAGAAGAAAAACCGAAGCCGGGTAATCCGGCTTCGGTTTCGAAAATCTAAGATTTGACGGAATTGATCGCGGTGATCATTCATCACTACGCCACTGCTCGAAGCTGCGCTTTCCAGGAATGTCAGGATCCGGGAGATGGGAGTTGGCGTCCAGCTTTCGGGCGGTCTCGGAGTCATCAAAAGCAGCACCACCTCCGCGAAGGCTGTTGGTGGATTCGCATGAGCTAAAAAGGAAGACGAACAACATCGCAAGGATGGCTTGGAACGCGGATTTCATTAAACAAGGCATAGCTTTTTCGTGATGAGGCGGCAAGTCCTGACTCACGCCGATCAACTCACTCCGTCGAAAAACGGTGGACGAGGGTGTGCTCGTAGGTCTCACCGGGCCTCAAGATGGAGTTTGGAAATCCAGGCTGATTCGGAGCATCGGGGAAGTTCTGGGTCTCCAAACAGAAACCGGTGCGTCGGGCAAAGGGATTCCCATCGAGAAAATTCGCGGTATAGAACTGAACTCCAGGCTGATCAGTAAGGACCTCCATGCGGCGACCACTGACTGGATCGGTGACAATCGCAGCGGTGACGAGATCATCGCTCCCACTGGCTTCACCAAGGACCCAGCAGTGATCGTAGCCTTCGCCCAGCTTCAGAGCTTCGAAGTCACTGTCAATTCGCTCCCCGATGGCAGTGGGTTCATTGAAATCCATCGGAGTGCCAGCCACCTCTGCGAGTTTACTGGTAGGAATCATCCCCGGGGTGGTGGGCAGGTATTGGTCAGCCTTCAGCTGAAGGACATGGTCCAGAATGGGCTTCTCAAAGTCAGCGGTGAGATTCCAGTAAGTGTGATGTACGACATTTACTGGAGTTGGCGCGTCAGTGGTGGCCCGGACTTGCCAGATGAGCTCGTTCCGGTTGGTGAGCCAATAGGTCACGGTGACCTTAAGATTTCCAGGGTAGCCTTCCTCCCCATCCTTAGAGAGATAGGTAAGCGCGACTCCGGTGGCATCGGGACCCTCAACGGGCTCCCCTTTCCAAACGACCTTATCGAAACCCTTTTCCCCACCGTGAAGGTGGCAGGGAATTCCACCGGGTGAGTTGTTTTTGGCGAGCTGGTAATCCTTGCCATCGAGGCTAAATTGCCCGTCGGCGATGCGATTTCCAACCCGCCCGATCGTAGCACCGAAATAGGCTGAATTGCCCTCCCAACCGACAAGGTCGTCATAGCCCAGGGTGACATCCGCAGCATTCCCCTCCCGATCCGGCACATGCATCGCAGTGAGAATGGCTCCGTATTCGGAAACCTGTGCCTGGTAGCCGTTCGAATTTTTCAGAGTGAAGAGACGGACTTCCTGTCCATCTTTAGTGGTGCCGAATATTGAAGTTTCCAAGGTGGGTGGAGCTACGGTTAATTCCTCACCATCATCAGTCCGGCAGGAATTCAGCAGAAAAACGCTGCTGATGCCTACGCCAAGGACGAGACCGAAGATGAGGGTGGATTTCATAGAGAGAGGCGGACGCTATCAGGTATGAAATGAGTGGACAAGCATGGCTAAAAGATCTCCCCATTCCACGCCACCTCCACTACGCGCCTAGGCTGACCCGCTGTCGATCCGGGGAAATAAATTCCTGCCAGGAATGATCACTGGCGTGTGGCTTCAGGCCATAAAGGGGCCGCCAGCGAGGGATGCGGGGCTCATTGAGCAGACGCATATTCGCCTCGCGGGGGAGGCGATTGGCTTTGCGACTGTTACAGGGGAAGCAGGAGGCGACAATGTTCTCCCAGGTGGTTTTCCCACCCTTATCGCGGGGCAGGACGTGGTCGAGGTTCAGCTTCTCCTCCGGAAAAATCTGATGACAGTATTGGCAGGTGTGCTTGTCCCGCAGGAAGACATTCTGCCGGGTGAATTTCACCTCCTTCCGTGGAAGACGGTCGTAGAGGCCGAGCACGATGATCTTCGGCACGCAGAGGGCGACCTTGACTGAGTGGATGAGATCCGCGGCGAGAGAGGGGCGATTTTCCTCAGAGTATTCCGCCCACGAGCCCATATCGTGAGTTTGGTAACGGGCTTCCCCTTCCGTCTGCACGACCTGCGCATGGCCGAGACAGAGGAGCTTGAGTGCGCGCTTTACCGAGCAGGTGTGGACGGGTTGCCAAAGGCGATTGAGGACCAAAACAGGACGTTCAAGGAGCAGATGCATAGTTCGCAAGGAGTCACTTAGCAAACTACAGATCCCTTAAAGATGAGGCAATCATGAAAGAATCAGGCTTCAACCCGGGTGCTGAAGAAAAATCACTTTCTAGCAAGAAACCTCTTGCTATTGAGACTGAGTCTCATTACCAATCCGCCGCCGTCAGGCACCACCGCTCTTTCAGCTTGAGCCTATCTTCAATGAAAACGATCCCAACAATCCTCGCTGCCGCCACCGTGGCCGCCCCTCTCGCTCACGCCGAGCGCGCTTCCACCTTCGCCGAGCGTGTCGCCGCTCGTAGCCAGGCCATCGATGACTCCTTCACTGGGAATCAAAAGCGCTCCTTCGTTGATCGCTTCAGCTTCGGTTCCTACGGCGAGTTCCACTACAACACCGGCGAGTCCAGCCTCAATGAGGAATTCGACATCCACCGCCTCATTCTTTTCACCGCGTTCGAATTCACCGATAAGGTCCGCTTCATCTCCGAACTTGAGGTCGAGCACCTCTATCGCAATCGCGATGGCAACGAGATCGAGTATGAGCTCGAGCAAGCCTTCTTCGAATTCGACCTCGCCAATGACTACCGCATCACCGCTGGTGCTTTCCTCATGCCCGTCGGCGTGATCAATGAGATCCACGAGCCCACCACTTTCTACGGCGTCGAGCGTAACAGCATCGAGAGCCAGATCATCCCTTCCACTTGGACCGAGTTCGGTATCGGAATTAACAAAAAATACGACAACGGACTCTCTTGGGACGTCTACGCCCATCGCGGCCTCCGTCTTGATAATGGCGACTTCAGTGATCGTGGCGAAGGCCCCCGTATCCGCAGTGGACGTCAGAAAGCCGGCACTTACGAAGACCTCTTCACCGCCGGAACTGCTCGGATCAAATACACCGGCATCGAAGGTCTCGAAGTCGCGGCCAGCGTCACCTATCAGAACGACATCTCCGAAGCCGATGAGGACAACTCAGCCATCCTCACCTCCGCCCACTTCCTTTATAACAATGGCGGCTTCGGACTCCGCGGCCTCTTCGCCCACTGGTCCATCGACGGCGACAAAGTTGACGGCGCGGGCAACTCCACCGGTGAATCCATCGCCAACCAATACGGCGGATACCTCGAGCCTTCCTACACTTGGAAGTTTAACAATGGCACCGCATTTGGCGTCTTCGCCCGCGTCCTTCACTACGAGAATGGTCGCGAGCCCGATGGCCTCACCGAGTATGCCACCGGCATTAACTTCTGGGCCACCGAGAACATCGTCTTCAAGGCCGACTACATCCACGAAGATCGCCGCAGCGGCAAGGGCGACCGCGACCGCGTAAACTTCGGTCTCGGATACTCCTTCTAAGAACAAAAAATCCCCAAGCCAGCACTCGAATGACGACTTACTTTCCATCATCGCCAAGGATTGTCTTTTTCAATCGCCATTCGTCGTGCTGGCTTCTCTCCCTCATCTTCCTCCTCATCGCTGGCCCCGCCGCCGCCGAGGATAAGATCTACCAAAAACCTTCCTCCTTCATCACCTCCGCCTTCTCTGGCAAACTCCCCCCGACCTCCGTTCTCAAGCTCGACTCCGCCACCAAAAGCCGAGTTAAAAAAATCCTCGGGCACAGCTACAAGTCCTCCCGCATTCGCTACTGGAACCAAGGTGCCCGCACCGTTTACATCCTCGAGGAGATCGGCAAGACCAAACCCATCACCACCGGCTTCATCGTCGAAAACGGCATCCTTAAAAAGATGAATGTCCTCATCTACCGCGAAAGCCACGGCTGGGAAGTCAGCAAAAAATTCTTCTCCCGCCAACTCGCCGGAGCCCGCCTGAATTCCGCCACCCGCCTCTCCAAGACCCCGCGTAACATCGCCGGAGCCACCCTCTCCGTCCGCGCCCTCACCAAGCTCTCCCGCCTCGCTCTCTACCTCGACACCGTCCGCTAAAAACAGCAGACTCCCGTCGATGGCACTCTCCCCGTCCACACGCCGCCGCTGGGTTCGCCAGAGTCACCGCTGGCTCGGCCTCATCGTTCTCCTCCCCCTCATCGTCGCCTCCATCACCGGCGTCCTTTTGAATCATGCCGATGACTTCGGCCTTCGCGAAAAAACCGTCACTTCCTCCTGGGTCCAGTCCCGCTACGGCATGACCCTCGAAGGCCAACCCACCGCCTTCGGCATGGATGGCAAGGCCCTCGCCGCACACTGGGACGGCCAAATTTTTTTCCAAAACACCTCTGCCGCTTCCGAGCTGCCCCTCGCCGGCGCTGTCCCCCTGCGTGACGGCCTCGCCATCGCCACTCCCGCCGCCGTTTATTACTACGGGCTCGATGGCGAACTCATCGAAACTCTCGACGAACTCACCCTGCCCACCGGGCCCATCCTCCGCGCTGGTCGCAATGAGGACCTCGCCCTCGTCCTCGAAACCGCCGAAGGCCTCCATCTCTCCGATAGCGAACTCATCTCCTTCTCCCCACTGGACCCACTGAAATCCTCCAATGACATCCAGTGGTCCACCAAGGAAGTCCCGTCTGAAAACGACCTCGCCCAGTGGAAAAAAAGCTTCTTTGGCGATGGCATCCCGCTCGACCGCGTCCTGCTCGACCTCCACTCCGGCAAGCTCTTCGGCCCCGTCGGCAAGTGGATCTGGGACATCCTCGTCATCGGCATCCTCATCCTATCCATCACCGGCTTCCTTCTCTTCCTCAAACACCGAAAGCGGAAGTCATGAAACGCAGAACCGCTCTCAACATCCTCGGCAGTACGACGCTCCTCGGACTTCCCTCCTGTTCCCGGGATCCAAAACTCCACCGCTTCTCCGCTCACGCTTTCGGCACCGAGGTCGATTTCCAGTGCCACGGTATCGACGATACCACCTTCACCAATCTCTCCGCCAAAGCCACCGCCCGTCTTGTTGAGATCGAAAAACTCTTCAGCCTCTACCGCGAAGACTCCGCCATCTGCCAAATCAACCGCACTGGCCGACTCGAAAACGCCGCTCCGCTCTTCCTCCAGCTCCTCAAAACCTCCCTCGACCTTGGCGAGCAAACTCAAGGCCTCTTCGACATCACCGTGCAGCCCCTCTGGACCTGGCGTACCGCTTGGAAAAACGCCAGCCTCAGCCAGCGCACCGTGCTCGAAAACACCACTTGGCAGAAAACCCTCGACCTCATCGACTTCCGAAAAATCACCATCGAGGACAGCACCGTTACCTTCCAAAAACCCGGCATGGCCATCACCCTGAATGGCATCGTGCAAGGCTTCGCCACCGAACAAATCAAAAACCTCCTCACCAAAGCCGGAGTCAAAAACGCCCTCATCAACATCGGCGAATTTGCCGCCCTCGGCACCGCCCCTTCCGGTGATAATTGGGAATTAGAAATCCGCTCCCGCAGCCAAAATCCCGTCCCCGCCCAGAGCCTCCCCTCCGGCCAAGCCCTCGCCGTCTCCTCCGGCTCCGGCCACACCTTCGACCCCGCAGGCCGCTACCATCACCTCTTCCACCCCGGAAAAGGCAGTAACCGCCCGCCTCACAACACCATCATCGTCACTGGCCCCAGCGCCACCCAGGCCGATGCCCTCTCTACCGCCTACGCCGTCGCCTCTGAGTCCGAAGCTCAGGCTTTGACGAACCGCTTCTCCCGGTTCAAATTTCAGACCTACTCCTAAGCATGGATTTCTCTCTACAAGACCTCTTTCACAAAGGCGGCAGCTTCATGTGGCCCCTCCTCATCCTTTCCATCATCACCGTCGTGATCGTCCTGGAGCGGATCATCTTCTACGCCATGCGGCGCTACCGCGTCTCCCGGGCCATTGCCGATCCCCACCGTGAACCCGGAAATAATCCTCTCCTCACCGTTAGCCGTGCCTTCACCAACGCCACCACCGATGGCGAGGAACACAGCCTCAATGTCACCGAGCGCGAGGCCTCCCGCGTCATCCGCAGTCACGAACGCGGCCTCCGCACCCTCGCCCTCATCGCGGCAATCTCACCTCTCATCGGGCTCCTCGGCACCGTCTGGGGAATGGTCGTAGCCTTCTCAAAGATCGCCAAACTCGGCGCCACCGTCACTCCCGGAGACTTTGCCGATGGCATCTGGACCGGTCTCCTCACCACCGTCGCCGGCCTGCTCGTCGCCATCCCTGCCATGGCCATGGCGAAGATCTTCGAAGCCCGCGTCGATCAACTCGTTCACGACCTGAACGAAGTCACCTCTCACCTCCGCGAGCGATATTTCTCAAAGTAAGCCCGCCATGCTCATCACCAGAAAACGCCGCATTGATGCCGGGATCGATATGACCCCGCTCATCGACGTCGTTTTCCAGCTCCTCATCTTCCTCATGGTGAGCAGCCAATTCATTAAACCCGACCAACGCGTTGAGCTCCCCACCGGCCCCATCGAGTCCGCGGTTGTCGACCAAGAAGATCCCGTTCTCACCCTCGTGATCGATTCAGAGAACCAGCTCTTTCTGGAAGGAGTCGAGACCTCTGAAGAACAACTTGGCAACCGCCTGCGTGATGCCATCAAGCACACCGACATCACGACCCTGGCCATTCGCAGTGATGAGTCCGCCAGCGTCGGAACCTTTCTCCCCGTGATCGAAATCGCCCGCGAGGCCGGTATGCTGAATATCGCCTACGACAAGAAGCATGAGCCTAAGGACTAGCCAACCGATCATCTGGGGCAGCGTCGCCCTGCTCACCGCCGGGCTTTACGCTGGAGCGATGACGTGGGTGAAATTCTCCATCGAGATCCCCGCGCCACCTCCCGAAAAGCCGATCCGCATCGACCTCGGCATTTTACAAGCCGCACCTCCCGCGTTGGAAACAGAGGGTGAACCTGAGCCCGCTGCAGAACCGGAATTGGAGCCTGTTGTCGAACCCGAACCAGAGCCAATCCCCGAGCCTGAACCGCCCGCTCCTGCACCGCCACCCCCACCTCCGAAGGCTGATCCCCCGCCGCCCCCGAAGCCGAAAATCGATCCCGCCATTGTTAAAAAACAGCGCGAAGAGAAAGCCGCCCGCGACCGCGAGAAAGCCCGCCAGCGCCAACTCGCCAAGGAGCGCGCTGCAAAAAAACGGCGCGCCGAAGCCGCCGCTAAAAAGATCCGCGACGCCGCAGCAGCAAAAAAACGGGCAGCCGCTCGCAAGGCTGCTGCAAAGCGAGCCGCCGAAAAACGTATCTCAAAAAAACCCGTTGCGACCAGCCGCTCAAAACCCTCCTACCCGCGGTCCTCACGGCGTGCTGGTCACCAGGGAACCGTCTCGGTGCGCTTTACCGTCGGGACCAGTGGCCACGTCACCTCGGTTCGCGTCACGAAATCCTCCGGCCACGCCGCACTGGACCGCGCCGCCCTCAGCGCAGTGAGAAAGTGGCGCTTCAAGCCCGCCCGCAATGGCCTCGGCAAACCCGTCCCCTATACCTATAGTCAATCTATCCCCTTTCGTTTAAAATAACCGTTCAAAATCATGAGTAACTTAAAAGTTCACAACGCCATGTGGCCCGGCCTTGTCGGGAAAGAAGAAGGCACCGACCACCCGCCCATCTCGCTTGAGCGCATGCTCGAGCTCACCGAAAACGCCGAAGCCCAAGGTCAGAAATACGACGGCGTCGATTACTTCCTCTACCTCCCCCACACCGATCCGGACTCCAGTGAAGATGACTTAAAGAAGATCGCCGACCTCATCGCCTCAAAGAATCTCAAGGTCGGCACCTTGGTCGCACCAGTTTGGGAGGGCACCGTTGGCGGCCCCTCCTACGGCTCTGAAAGCGACCGCACCAACTTCGTCCTCGCGGTCGAAAAGGCCTGCCGCGTCGCCAAAATTTTCAATGCCCACGGCGTCCGGGAATACGGAGCGATCCGGATCGACACCGCCGGCTCCGTCGAGGACTGGGCGAAGGACCCTGCTGCCAATACCACCCTCGCCGCTGAGACCATCCGCAAGGCCGCCGCCATCGCTGCGGACCATGGTGAGCGACTCGCGATCGAAGGAGAAATCTGCTGGGGCGGTATTCATTCCTGGAAGGACACCCTGGACCTCATGGAAGCCATCGGCCTTCCCCAGACGGTGGGCTTCCAGGCAGACCTCGCGCACACCTACCTCTACATGCTCGGCTACAATGCCCCCGAACACCGCCTCATCGCAGACGATCACAGTGACGAGGACTTCTGGTCTGCCTACGAAACGATGGTCGATAAACTCCGCCCCTGGACCATCGACTTCCACGTCGCCCAAAATGACGGCACCGTCCACGGCACCGGCGCGCACGATAAAACCGGCCGTCATTGCCCCGCCGATGACCCGAATGGCAAACTCGATATTGTCCGATGTTCCTCTTACTGGCT
>CALBVA010000030.1 GCA_937969125.1 uncultured Verrucomicrobiales bacterium
GCTCATTAACGAGCTATTTACGAAAGGCGGTCGATGAAAATCGATCGCCTGTTTTTTTCCTGTGATGCCTTTTTTCTCACCCCGTTTTCTGGCTGCCTGTGTGATGGTATTAGCTGGAGGAATGGCGGCATTAGCCCATCAATTCCTCTGGACCCGCCGCCTGATTGATCTCCTCGGAGCGAGCAATGAATCCTCCACGCGAGTCTTCGCCTGCTTCTTTTTGGGACTCTCAGTAGGAGCTGCCGTGGCCGCGCTGCGAGCGGGTAAAATCCGGAACCCATGGCGGGCCGCAGCCTGGGCCGAGTTCGGAGTCGCCCTCCTCTCCCTCCCCGTCATTTTTCTTCCAGCGTGGACTGAGTGGCTCTGGCCCACCTTAGGAACACAGGCTCTCATGGGGCTGAGCGGAACCCTGGCTAAAACGGTCATTGCGTTCATCGCCATCTTTCCTCCCGCCTGCTGCATGGGCTTTTCCTTCCCCCTGATCGTCCAAGGCAGCCTGGCCCGCGAAGCCACTGGAGCGGCTGGACCAGATGAAGCCGATAAAAAAACCGGGACCGGCAGCCTGCTCCTCTATGGGCTGAATACCCTGGGGGGAGCCTTGGGACTGCTACTCGTCTTGAGCTTACTCTTTGAAGCTTTCGGGCTCGTCCCCGCGATGTTGATGGCTGCATCGATCAATGGCTTGATCGGCATGGCCTGCTTTTGGATGGCTCGCCAGAAGACGAAGAAAGAGGAAATCTCCATCAGCAAAGGTGTCGGAATTCCACCATGGCCGGTCCTCGTTCTCGCCTTTGCTTCGGGAGCGATCACCCTGGCTCTGGAAGTGCTCGGACTTCAGATGCTCCTGCTCGTAGCACCCTCCACCCTGATCACGCCGGGAGCTATTTTGGGAGCAGTGATTTTTACGCTGGCAATCCCCCCGCTGCTGCTTCCCCTACTGCTAAAGTTCGTAAAAGGCACTGATCCCCAGGCTCTGCTTCTTCGCATACTCACCCCTCTTGGCGCCGTGAGTATCGTCCTCGCTCCGGTCTTATTCATGTCCTTAGCACGAAGTGGGGATTTTTTAGGACCGCAGACATCCCTCACCGGATTTGTGGGTGACTTGATCAGTCTCGCCTTGCTTGCCCTCGGGCCGGCGTGGCTGCTTCTGGGCACCATTTTCCCCCTGACTATTGCCTGGTCGATGAGAGCGGACTCCTCTGAGCATCCAGAGCCATCCGCAGCACGCACGCTCGGAATCCTACTCGCGGTCAATGGGCTGGGTGGCTTCCTAGGCGCTGAATTGGCTCTTCATCTCTTGATGCCACTCACGGGAATTTACGGAAGTATCGCCCTTCTGAGTGGATTGCTAGCCTTGGGCAGCATCATCCTCCCCGGATCCGTGGCTCGAAAAACGATCATCACTACCGGCACCCTTGTCACCGTCTCACTCATTGCGATCTTTTCAGTCCTCCCTCTCCCCACCCTGAACCCTTACCTCGAACTCCGCCTCCTCGATGAAAAAACCGGGCCCGAAGGGAGCGTCGCAGTCGTCGAAGACCCTGCCGGGCATCGCTCCATCCTCGTCTCGAATCAATACACCCTCGGTGGAACCTCCGTCCGTTTCGATCAGGAACGCCAGGTCCTCCTTCCGCTCCTCCTCCATCCTGAGCCGGAGCAAGTCGCCTGTATCGGACTCGCCACCGGCATCACTCCCGGTGCCGCACTCCCCATCACGGGGGTAAAGCACCTCACTGCGATCGAACTTTCTCCCCTCGTCGTGCGCGCCGCCGACCAATACTTTTCGGAATCGAATTATGGGGTCACCCGCAGTGACCGCACGACCATTGCCATCGAGGATGGCCGTACTTACATCGCCTCTGCTCCGGAAAAATTCGACCTCATCTGTGGTGACCTTTTCCTCCCATGGGCGCCCGGTGAAACTCGACTCTACAGTCACGAACACTTCTCCGCCGTGCGAGCCTCATTGCGCCAAGGCGGTCTGTTCTGCCAATGGCTCGCCGTCTATCAACTCACCGACACGCAACTGCAAAACATCGGCGAAACCTTCGCCAGCGTCTTTCCCGAAAGTCAGCTTTTTCTCAATCACTTCCGCGGTGACACCCCGATGCTCGGCTTGATTGGATGGAAAAACTCTCCTGATTCCCATCGTTGGCGCGAGGTCGCCTCCCGCCGTATCCACACCCTCAAAACCGCCGGAGAAATCCACGATCCCATCCTTCGTCATCCCGCTGCGCTGGAGTTACTTTCGCTCGGCCCTTGGAAAAAATCCACCACCCAGAATGCCAAGCTTGTTCACCTGAGCGACCCTTCTCTTGAATTCAGCGCAGCCCGTGAACGACTCACAGGCAACCCCGGAAAAAAGTATTTTTTTATGAGTCGATGGTTCCACTACTGCCTCAAATTACGGCAAGAAAATCAACTCTCCCCGGAAGTGACCCAAGTCGCCACCGCCCTGCAGTCGCTTGAATCCGCAGCCGCCAGACAACACCCATCGAGCCACAAAATCCTCAGCTTTCTCAGAAAAAAACTCCCCTCAAATTTGCTCACCGACAAATCCGCCGACTGGTCGCGCTGGCCAGGCTCAGTCGCACCCAACTCGTCAAAATAAACTCAGGACATTAATGCAACTTAGTTGCAATTTAAACTTGTCAGCTCGGAGGTCGTCGGTTCAAAAGATCTCATGCATAGCGCGATCCAGTCTGGCTTTGAGAAATTACCTTCCCTCACTCCGGTGCGTCCCATGCTGATGCTCACCGGCTTTCTCGGTGCCGGGAAGACGACCTTACTTCGTGATATCCTGGATGAACTTTCCCGCTATGAGCACCTTGCGGATGTCATCCTCAACGACCGGGAAAACGCTCGTCTTGATCGGGAGACCTTACGGGATCATGCCGTTTCCGTCGAGGCACTCACCGGTTCCTGTGTGTGTTGCGAGGGCCTGGATCAACTCTGCGGGATGATTCTCAAAGCCGCCAAAACCGCTCACGAGATCCTGCTCATCGAATTGAACGGAACAGCTGATCCCGTTCCCCTGCAGGAAACCTTCACCCTCCTGGAATCAAATTTTCTTCTCCAACCCCGCTGGCAGGTTTGTGTCATTGATGGACGCCACTTCGGTCATCGCAGTCACTTTCGTGAACTGGAAAAACTCCAGCTTGAAACAGCCAGCCACTATTATCTCTCCCACGCCTCCTCACTCACTGCGCAGGAACTTAATCAACTCACGCAAACGGTCAAAGCGATCAATCCCCGGGCCAGTCAAACAGATGCGCCAAAGCTCGCCAAAGCCCTGAGCCAAGCGGTCCGACAAGGCCGCCGTTTCGCGCTAACCACAGCACAAGAGGGCGGACAAAGCTCCTACAAGCGAACCACCCCACATCTCCACGACCGTCATCAACTGGCGCACGAATTCACCGGATGTAATATCATCTTTCCCACCGTAATAGATGACTCCCGGGTCATCCCTTGGCTGGAGAATCTTCCCGCCTCCGTCATCAGAGCAAAAGCTCTCATGACCTTGCGTTCAGATCCGGGTCGTCGCCACCTCTACGAACGAGTAGGTCAGGAGATCCCGCCGCGTCCTATTCCTGTCCGCGCCATCGATAAGGTGCCCTGCTCCGGTCTCTTCATCGGCCCTGACCTCCATCCCGAGGAAATCCTCCAACTGACTTGCAAAACCCTTCACCCCGACTGTCACTTTCCTAGCAAATAAACACCATTGTTTTCGCCAGCCCACCCTTTGACCTCCCGAACGCAAACCTCACTGGCTGTGCCTGGAAAAATGAGTTTGAAGTATCTAGAGATGAAGAAAGAAGAGACCACTAAATTCAAGTTGGAGCAACTCTCCTCCAGCCTCAAAAACTCGAAACTAGAAAGCGGGTTACCCCATCAGTTTTCCCTTTTCTTTGGTTCCTTCAGCTCAGCAATCGGATTTTTTGGAGTGGTCTGCGGCTGTCTTGCCACCGTCATCATTTCTCACCCTGTGATGGAACCGGAAACGGCGGAACCCCTGATACCAATCACCATCCATCGCGTAGAGCCTTTTGAGAGTCCCCCTTCAAAACAACGCACAAGGAAACCATTCCTCAGAACACCATCAACCCCCGTTTCCCCCTCTCGTAAATCCGTAAAGATCGTGTCCCCTTTATCAGATTTCGTAGACATTCCCGATGTTCCAAACACCGAATTGAGTCCGATCGACTCTCTGGATTTCGAGGAGCTTGAATTTGACAATCCTTTCGCTAGCAAATCCACAAAGAACACGGCCACTCAGAAGAAAAAAACGACTGCAAAATCTTCGCAGACATCTCAACAAGACAAGGCTCGCAAGCTGGCAGCACAAAAGAAACGCCAGGCTGCTCTCGCTAAAAAAATTGTTCGTGGAGCTAGTATCATCTCCCGTGCTTCTCCGGTTTATCCCAAGAGCGCTCAACGAAAAAACATCCAAGGCCGTGTTGTCGTCACCGTGACCATCGACACGAATGGTCAGGTCAGCTCCAGCTTTGTGGATCGAAGCAGCGGAAACGCCGCCTTGGACGCTTCAGCACTCAAGGCCGCGCGCAAATTCCGTTTCAGACCAGCACTTAACGGTCTCGGAAAATCAATCACGGTGAAGAAAAAAATCCCCTTTGATTTCCATCTGCAATGATGCGGTAAGTGAATGGGTGCTAGGACTCGACGACGAACTCGGCGAGTTGCCCCTCCAAGGTGCGGGGGACGACAGCGGTAAGGAGGACGTCATTCCCCTCATAATCCGTCGCGGTGACCTTCCCCTCCCGATGAATGAGCCCGGACACATCTCCGCGCGATTGCGGGATGCGGTAGTTCATGAGCTTTACGCGGCCGGCGAGGAGCTCGGTGAATTTTCCAGTGAGATCCTCGATCCCAAGACCGGTGATGGCGGAGGTTTCAATCGCTCCCGGAAATTCGTTCCGGAGACCAGTGAGGATAGTGGGATCTTCAACGCGATCGATTTTATTCAGGACGATGAGGTAGCGCTTTTCATCTGCCCCGAGTTCCACGAGGACCTTTTTGGTGGTCTCGTAGTGGTCGTAGATTTCCTCCGAAGAGGCATCGAGAACGTGGATGAGAAAATCGGCGAGGATGGCCTCTTCCAGGGTGGCCTTGAAGGACTCGATCAGGCGGTGCGGAAGATTCCGTACGAAGCCCACGGTATCACTCAGAAGAAGAGTCTGCCCATCCTCCAGATCGATCCGCCGGGTGGTGGGATCAAGGGTGGCGAAGAGCATATCCGCCTCCATGATGTCAGATCCGGCAATCTTATTGAGGAGGGTGGACTTACCAGCGTTCGTATAGCCGACGATGGCGGCGGTGGCGGTGTCAGCCTTCTGACGTTCCTTCCGCTGGGTGGCGCGTTGGCGGCGAACCTCTTCAAGCTGGCTCTTGAGCTGGCTGATTTTCTTGCGGGCGAGGCGGCGATCAATCTCGATCTGTTGCTCACCCATGCCACGAGAGGCTCCTCCGCTGCTGCCGCCGGCTCCGCCTTCGCGGTCAAGGTGATTCCACATGCGAGCCATGCGTGGGAGGGCATATTGAGTGCGGGCGAGCTGGACCTGAAGCTGGGCTTCCTTGGTGCGGGCGCGGCTTGCGAAAATATCGAGGATGACTTCCTCACGGTCGATCACGGTGAGATCGGCCAATTCCTCCCAATTCCGCTGCTGCATCGGAGAGAGTTCATTATCGATGACGATGCAGTCACACTCACGCTGGCGGGCGAGTTCCACCAGCTCATCGGCCTTTCCTGTACCGCAGATGAAGCGCATGTTCTTATCGCGAATGCGGACCAATTCCACCCCGACGATGCCGATGCCGAGGGTATCGACGAGTTCCTCCAACTCGATGAGGAGGCTTTGGCATTCCTTTTCTTCTGACTTATCGAAGCAGAAGCCGACGAGCATGGCCCGTTCGACCATGTCCGGCTTTTCGCGAATTTCGAACATGATTTATATACCGAGGAAATAAAGGAGGAAGGCGCGTCCGTAACCTGAGAGAGAGGGAAGGAGGCCAAAAAAGATGAGGATAAGTTCAGCAGATCCGAAAATCATGACTCTGTAATGGGTTGCTTTGCACCTTCTTCATCGAGGTTCACGAAGGTGACGCGAGTGGAGAAAATGGATGAGCCTTCATTGGCTCGTCCATTCCAGACGGTGACATCGTAAGTAGCGGATGTCCTTCCTTTTTTCAAGAGAACTGACTGGATGCTCAGAATGGTGCCTTCCCGCACGCTGTGGCGGAAGGCTACCTCATCCATACCGATGGTGACGAAGCGGCAATCTGGAAAATCCAGGCTGGCTGCGATCCAACTGGCTTCATCGACCCATCCGAGGAGACGACCGCCGAAGAGGTATCCGTAGTGATTCAGATCCTCCGGCAGGACGAGGCGGTGGGTCTCCATCGCGATGGCGAAGTTACTTCAGGCGGATGAGAATCTTCTTATTCCGCGAGTCGGTGTCCTCGGAGATGGTCTCGATTTCGGGATCATCAATGAGAGCATTATGAACGAGGCGGCGATGATAGGAATTCATGGGATTCATCCAGAGTTCCCGACCACTCTCCTTCACCTTGTCGGCGAGTTTGATGGCTTTGTCGGCAACACGTTGTTCCTGTTGGGCGCGGTAACCTTCGCAATCGATACGGAAGCGCGGGGCATCCGGATGGCTTTTGCGGACGATGCGGTTGACGAGGTATTGGATGTCGTCCAGTCGATCCCCGTTTTTGCCGAGAATAAGGGAGGATTGGTCCGTCACGATA
Source organism: uncultured Verrucomicrobiales bacterium (assembly GCA_937969125.1). Lineage (GTDB taxonomy): Bacteria > Verrucomicrobiota > Verrucomicrobiia > Verrucomicrobiales > Akkermansiaceae > SW10. The sequence goes on from CALBVA010000030.1 coordinate 6,775, forward strand.
TTTAGGGTCTCGTGACCGGGTGCTCCCTCGATCTCTAGTTGAATCTCAAAACCCAGTTTTCCAAGCATGCTCGTGAGAGCTTCCTTCGCATCAGTAATCGCGTCTGCCATGGCAGGATCATATGTGGGGAATGGAGGCGGTCAACCCTACCCTTCCCCGATGAGGATCAGCTCGAAGAAAGGATGAAGCGGAGACTGGCGAAGCCCCTGCCATCGATGGCCGGAAGTGGCACGCGGCGGAGCTCCGTGGCACCCTGATCGGTGGCGGGGTCGGACTCATCCTGGGTCACCGGAGCGAGGCCATTGAGGTTTCCGCCCAGATTCACCTCGAAAGCATCGAAGGGGAGAGCCTTGTTACGCTGATAGACGAAGACGGGGCCTTCTGCTGTCAATTCCACCCGCGGGGCGAGTTGAGAATCGGCGAGAAGAGGATTACTACCGTAGGCGTATTCGAGCAGATTGACGATGCCATCGCTATCCGGATCGAGGTTCGTTGCGGACTGGGATGCGGGGAGGGATTGATCAGCGACCCAGGTCTCGTAGGTCATAGTCATGTCCTCAGTCTCGACGCTGTTGATGGCATCGATGATGGATTGGTTCTCAGCGGCACGGCCAGCGATGGAGAATTGCTCACCGGGCTCGATGTTAAGGAGGAGTTCGCCGGTGGTGCCATTGATGACGGTGACGCGACGGCGGTTTGAGGAACTCAGGCCGCCACTCTCTTCGGAGCTAATACGGAAGAAATTGATCCCAAAAGTGGGGCGCGTCACGCGGTCCGTTCCGGAATCGAGTCCCACCATCTGGAAGGTACTGGTGTCACCCGGATTCTGCGCGGCGGAGCGCGAGAGGAGGGCTGGATCCGCACCCTGAGTTAGCGAAACATTGAGCAGGATGGTCCGCACCGGCACTCCGTTGATATTCATTCCATTTAGTCCATCGGGATCCTGGAAGGTAGTATTGACTCCCGGGACATCTGAATTTCCGTTTCCGTCCACAACCTGTGATACGGCACTTCGGCAAACGGGTCATGTGGAGCTGTGATAGACGAGAAGGAGAACCTCGCCGGGGAAGTCGCGGACGTCGCGGAGGGTGAGGTCTTCAGGAGCGATCGGCGCGCCCTTCGAGGCATCTGCTTCTGAGAAGATGATGCGGTCCGGGACGATAGTGCCAGTCTGGAGCGGCATCGCAGCGGATTGACCGGTGAGGGCGACAACGAGGGCGAAGATGGATTTTTTCATAATCAGGATAAGGTAGGATTTTTAAAACTGGTGGGAAATCGCTAAGCGAGCGGCTACAAAATCGCGATCTTGGTAAAGGCCGCCAAAGACGCGGTTTTCGATGACCTGAATGTTATCAAATTCAGTGTCATACATCGCGACCGAGGCCCGGATCGAGGTAGAGCCACCGCGCCAGAGCACTCCGAAGGAGAGTTCCGAGCTGGAGAAACCGGGGGCGGAGGTATTGAAATTCGATGAATTGACCTCGCCAGTGTCATCGTATTTGCGAAAGCCGAAATCGAACTGCCAGTTGCGGTTTAGCTCATAGACCAGAGTCAATCCACCGTAGAAGGCCTCGAAACTCGGATCCTCGTGGGCCGCTCCGAACTGAGCGCGGATGGTCCATTGGTCCGTGATGGCAAAGGCCCAGTCAGACTGTAGTTGCGAGCGGAGATCCCGGCCATCGGTTTTGGAAAACCGAAGGGTCTGCTGGGTTTTGAGGCGGGAATTGATCACGGTCTCCCAGCGCAAACTGCCGGAGAGTGTGTCCAGCTCATCTTCGCCGATGACCACGTCATCGAAGTTTAAGGGATCGATGGAAATGCCTGCGACGATATTACTACGGGAAACACCGGCCGTGATAGCGAGGGTGCTATTAGCCTGATAGTCCCACTCCAGGCCAATACTCGCCGAATAAGATCGTGGATCAGCCTCTTCATAAGAGGGGAAGAATTGAAAACTCTGCCGGTAGAATTCGGAGATCCAGAGCGACCGGTGGTCGGAGAAGCCATCAGAATGACGACCGCTCGCGGTGAGGCGGAGATTACTGCGAAGGGTGTAATCGATCCCGATTTCGTAGTCACGGGTGCGCTCGTTCCGCTCGGAAGGCAGGGTGAAGGTGCCCTGGCCCGGGGTGTAGAGGATGTCGTGCTCTGTTTCGCCAAATACACCCCGGAAACGGAGAGGGCCTCGGGTCTGCTGGAAGCGGATTGAGGAGCGGATAACATCAATGTCATCACTGAAGAGACCATCGCTTTCGAGGTCGATACGATTCCCTCCGTCTGGAAAGAGACCTTGCAAGAAAGAACCGGATGAGGGGTTCTGAGAATGGGCTGGAGCCTGGAGCTCATCACCGGCGAAGGCGGAACCGATGAGAAAGAGTGATGGGATGAATAATTTCATGGGATGAACGGGAGGTCATTGTCAAAAGAAAGAACCAAACTGGTTCCTAGTGTGAGCAAGCCGCTCATCCACCGCCTGCAGACTGACTGGAGGTCGCTCGCCCCCTCTCGAACTGGCTGACGAGACCGCATTCACCAAATTCCGCGCCGCTCTGATTAAAGGTCATGGCCGTTTTATTCAATTGGCCCGCCTCGACAGAAGCAACTTGGGAACAGGAGGTTCCGACCAAGCTGAAAACGGCGACCGGAAGGAGGGGAAAAAGTATAAAGTGTTTCATGGTTTCTGATGTGCCCGATTCTTACACCTAGGACCACCGGACGGAAAATTTATTCCCGAGTGCTGAGATTCTTTCAAAAAAGTGCTCCGTATATCCATTTGTCAGCGCGCCCGGTATCTCTTACAATGATCACCGTGAAGGATGCACTGATCTCAGGGCTTCTGCTGGTGCTGACCGGCGGCCTCACTGCAGCTCCACGATTCATCCCACCGGATGAAACCCGCCCTCTCCTTCGCCGCGACCTCCTTCCGCTGGACTCCAGCGACATGAAGGACCTCGCTGACCACCTTGCCGTCATCGCAGATGGCCCGGTCCTCCCCTTCCCTGCTGATCTTCAGAGACGAGCCCGGACCCTCACACTTTGCCTGCGTATTTCTCCGGCGCATCCTGAGGGCAGAAATATCCTCGCCGCCCTAAGGGATGAAAAAAACCGCACGGCACCTTCGCAAGAGAAGCTGGAACACGCAAAGAACGCGCTCATTTCCAGTGCACAATGGCTCATTAAGCGACCCGCTTCTGGTGAAGGCCACCTCCTGGGGCAGTTACTCCTAGATGTCCTTCACCCCGGCGATCCAGACCACCCGCTCATGGTGACGCGCCTGGCCGGGAAGCAGGAAGAACGCTGGGCTGGCGTCATTGCTGAATTGGCGGACTTCGAGAACAAACCAGCCCCGATACCGGTCATCGCTACCATCCCGGAAACCACCGAACCCCAGGCGCCTGAACCGAAAGCCGATCCTTACAAAATCAAGGCACTCCTTACAAAAACACCCATCTTCTCGGTCCCCCAAAAAGACTCAAAGGTCGCGATCCCGGTGCTCGCCGACCTGAGCCTCATCATCACCCCTCGCCCCGAGGCCGCCTCACCCTTTACCTGGAAACCAGCTGCCAAGGCCCCACGGCTCTCATTGGCAAATCGCATCCGCCAAGCTCTCAAGGCCACCGGAAATCCCCTCCCGAATGGCTTCGCCCAACACATCTCATCGGACCGCCATTCCTACCACCACTCGAATGGTAGTAATCTCGCAGCCCCCATCGCGATGATGCTGGATTCCGCCCTGAGTGGCCGCCCACTCCGGAGGAACACCATTCTTCTCGCCGGACTGCAGCCTGATGGAAGCTTGACCAAGCCGACCCGCTCCTGGGAACTCCTTCTCGCTCTTAATGAGTTCCCCGCACCGGCGAACAGCCGTCTCATCGTCAGCCCGGGACTTGAAGAGGAAATGACCGCCCTCCTGGTCATGGAAGAGGCCTCATTTTTCACAAAATACGAGGTCATCTCCGCCCCGGATCTCAAGACCGCCCGCAAACTTTTCTTCAAAGATGGCAAGCCCTCCGAAGACCTCGCCGCTGCGATCACGGGCTACCAGGAAGTCCGTAAAAAGGCCTTCGAGTCCAACTCCCTCCCCACCTTCCTCAGCCTAACCTCAGTGGAACAACGCCTCGTCCGCGCCCGCTCCCACTCCGCCTCCCATCTCTCCGCCGCCATGCTTGCCACGCAGGCCGTTCGACGCCCTGCCGACCTGTCCCGGGTCATGTTGGCCCGTGAACTGCATCGGCGACTCGCCCCTCTCTCCCGGGTAAAGTATCAGCCCAATGTCACCACTCTCCGATCCATCAGAGAAAACTACAAAAAGACCCGCGCCACCCTCGATCCTCTAGAACGCCGACTTCATCTCAGAGAAAAGGAGCTTTTTCAGGAAGCTCTTGATGTCATCAAGGAGCTGAATTCCTTCGGCCGTGAGTCAGAAACCCCCATTCAACAACGGAACGCCTTCCTTCTCTTCAAGAACAAACTCACCGCCTTTCGAGAAAAACTCCTGAAAATCTCCGGCGACGCTCCGGAAAAATAAAAGAAATCTCCGCCCCTTCCATCGCTTTCAAATTTGAAATTCATTATTACTTCATTCATACTCCACCCATCATCATGAAAATCCTCTCCCTCTTTCTACTTATGACCGGGCTCGTCCTCGGCGGCACCTATCGCCCACCGAATATGGATAAGCAGATCTTCGACCCCAAGAAGATCAAGCTCAACAAAATCCAAAAGAACACCCTCTTCGCCGGTCTCCTCTCGGTGGCCCGCGACTTTGATGAAGAAGAACATGACGTCGAATACGACCTCCGTTCCCACTCCCTCGCCATCGCCGGCCGCCTCATGCCGGATTCGGATAACTTCAAGGATGTCCTACAAGACCTCAAGGACCGCGGTAAAGCCGTCTCCGAGGAGGGTGTCACGAAGTCCCTGGTCTCCGGGAAAATCTACCGCGGTGTCCGCTCACTGATGCGCTCCAAGACCAAGACTAACAAGAAATGTGCCGCCTACTGCATCGATATTGCCCTGCGCATCGACCCCGATGGCAAGAACGTCTCGAAGCTCAAATCCATCCAGGCCACCTTAAAAAAAGGAGAGTATAAAGCCGATTGGAAGGACATGCTGGAAGCTCCCGTTTTCAGCAATCCCTGGGACCGCAAACGCGGTGAGTTTAAGGAACGCTCTGAAACCATCCCCGGCGGTGAAGCTGAGAAATTTGCGGCTACCCAACGCACCGTTTACGGACTTTCCGTCCGCACCCTCTCGAATGGCCGCCACGCCGGCGCCGCCGCCTCGCTGAGCGCCACCGCTCTTCGTGATAAATCCATCGATGGCATCGAGTTCCACATCGACCAAAAAGTCGGAGATATGACAGGGAACTCATTAGAGGAAATCCAAAAACTCCTCCGTGTCCGCCATGAGGAGGCAGGCCGCGTCCCTACCGGGTACAAGGTAGAGATCACCTTCGAAGATAAGGACACCCTCCTTGATGGCCCCTCCGCCGGAACTGCAATGTCCATCATCCTGGACTCCCTCTTCACCGGCCGTGAACTGGATGATTCCTTCGCCTGCACCGGCGCGATTACCGCGGATGGCAAGGTGACCCGCATCGGTGGCGTCGCCGGTAAGATCCGCGGAGCCACCCGTAAGGACTGCACCCTTGTGGGAGTCCCTCACGAAAACATCGGCGGAGTCTCAGACATCCTCGTTCTCGATGGCATTGACCCCCTCATCAATATCCAAGTCTTCAGCTTCAAGACCCTCGATGAAGCCCTGATGGTCGCCAGCAAGGAAAAGCCCCCCGAGGTCCAGTCCACCATCGATGACTTCAACAAAATCGCTAAGGTGATTAAGAGCAAGGGCGAGTCCTCCCTCAGCAATGGCAAGGTCATCAGCCTCCTGGAGGACGTCGTCAAGCGCATGCCGAATCACCAATCCGCCCGCATCCTCCTCAGCGTCGCTAAGAAAAAGGAGGAGAAAATCCTCACCGTCGGTGGCTCCTTCCATCAGATCGGTGTCGAATCTTCCAATATCTCCCGCAAGGTGCAAGTGATGGTCTGGTCCGGTGAGATGGATCGGAAAAGCACCGACGTCAGCGATGCCAAAGACGGCCTCAAGGCCCTCAAGAAGGTCGCCAAAAAAATCGATCCCCGTCTTCAAAAATACCATGACTCCATGGTGAAGGTCATGGAGGTCTTCGCCGACGGCCGTGAAGATGACGAGAAGGATGAAGACTACATCCAACGCCTTAAAAGGGAGTGGGAGAAGGTCTCAGCCGAGCGCCAAAAACTCATGGAAAATTCCGAAATCATGGAGGAACTCTACGGCTAGACTGCCTCCATTGATCCACCAACCAATCAAGAAGCCAGCTCTCCGGAGCTGGCTTTTTTATGAGCCGACCATCAGTCATCACCACTTCTCCGTAATTCATCCCACATTCCCGCGTATCCATCTCATCTCGAAACATTTTCAACCAAATGACCCCGCTGGATGGGCGAACGAACGCAGCAAGCGCGAACAACCCAACTAGAACCAAAAAAAAACATGACCACTAGAGCTGGCCGCCCCATCTGTGCCTCCACCGACCTCTTCCAATTCGTCGCCGGAACTCAAACAAAGGGAGATGAAATTTCCGCCACCTGGCTTCACAATGGCACCATCTCCGTCTTCGGGAGTAAGGGTGACAGCTGAAAAGTCGTCATTAAGGGTACCCGACGGAAAGGAAGTCTTCAATGACACTAATCACCACAAAAGAGATCAACAAAGTTCCTGCGGAGTTCCGCTTTGGGGTGGAAACACTCCTAAATGGGCAACATGGCTTAATCGGCAGCGACGAAGACAAAAGGATGACAAGAAAGTCGACCCTGTCACCGAGGAGCTCCTGAAAAAGCTCCGCGAGAAACGCAAGGCTGAATAAACTCCACCCTCATTTTTCAGGTTTGCACGGTCGCCCTTTAAGGCGACCGTGCTAGCCTCTCCTCATCGAAAAAATCGAAATCCTCCAGATTCCCCCTCACCACTCATGACACCAGAAGACCTCTCCGCAGAAATCCAGACCCGCTCCGCTTTCGTCGCTCCACTGCGACAGGAAATAGCCCGCGTTCTCATTGGCCAATCCCACCTCGTCGACCGTATGCTGGTCTGTCTTCTTACCGGAAACCACCTCCTCGTGGAAGGTCTTCCCGGACTGGCGAAAACCCTCGCCGTGAATACCCTCGCCGAAGCTCTGCAGGCCGAATTTGGACGGATCCAATTCACCCCTGATCTACTCCCCGCCGATGTCATCGGCACACACATCTATAATCCCGGCACCCAGGAATTCACGGCCAAAAAAGGCCCTGTCTTTACGAACCTTCTGCTTGCTGACGAGATCAACCGCGCCCCCGCCAAGGTCCAATCCGCCCTCCTCGAGGCCATGCAGGAAAAGCAGGTCACCCTCGGCGGCCAGACCACCGCGCTGCCCTCGCCCTTTCTTGTCATGGCCACGCAAAACCCGCTGGATCAAGAAGGCACCTACCCTCTTCCCGAAGCCCAGATGGACCGTTTCATGATGAAGGTCATCGTGGGATATCCGAAGCGCGATGAAGAGCGCGAGGTCCTCCGCCGCATGGCCTCCACCACCAGCACTCCGAGCGCGAATGCGATCACTGATCTGAATGCCATCACCAGCGCGCGGGACCTCATCAATGAGATCCACGTCGATCCCAAGATCGAGGACTACATTCTCGATATTGTCTTCTCCACCCGGGCCGAAGGCCGCACCCAGCTCTCCGAGCGGCAGGCTGATCTGAACCTCTCGCACTTCGATCCCCTCATCACCGCCGGAGCTTCGCCGCGTGCCACCATCCAGCTCATTCGCGGAGCACGCTGCCTCGCCTTCCTGGAAGGCCGTGCCCACGTCCTTCCGGAAGATATCAAAGCCATCGCTCCCGATATCCTGCGTCACCGCCTCATCCCGAGCTACGAAGCGCAAGCCGAGAACATGGATACTGATGCCATCATTGCGCAGCTGCTCGATACCCTCCGCACTCCCTAGTCCACCATGCTCGCTTCCGAATTGATGGAGAAGGTGCGGCGGATCGAAATCCGCAGCCGCCGCATCGTGCAAAACCGGACCGCCGGTGCCTGGCACGCCTCGTTCAAGGGGCGCGGCATCGAGTTCGCCGAAATCCGCGAATACCAGGAAGGCGATGAAATGCGCGCCATCGACTGGAATGTCTCGGCGCGCCTCGGCTCACCCTACATCAAGCTCTTCACCGAGGAGCGGGAGCAGAATGTCTTCTTCCTCGTAGATCGCTCGGCTTCCGGCCAGTTCGGCTCCGGCGACACTACGAAAGCCGAATACACCGCTGAAGTTGCCGCTGTCCTCGCCTTCTCCGCGACCTTGAATAAGGACAAGGTGGGCCTCCTTCTCTATTCCGATCAGGAAGAACTTCATCTCGACCCCGCCCGCGGCCACCGTCACGTCCTGCGCATGATCCGCGAGCTCCTCGCCTTCGAACCGCAGTCTCCGCGCACCAATCTCGCGGGTGGCATTGAGCATCTTCTCAAGACCACGCTGAAGCGCTCCATCGTCTTCATCCTCTCCGACCTCATCACTCCGGATTTTGACAAGCCGCTCCGCGCGCTCGCCCGAAAGCACGAGGTAATCCTCCTCCACGTCTCTGATCCCATCGAACGCGCCCTACCGAACATCCCCGCCCTCTCCATCACTGATCTGGAGACCGGAGAAGTCGCCCGCCTCAGCCGTCGCGATGCCAAACAACTCGCCGCGCGGGTCGAAACCTCCCACGAGGAAACGGCAAGACTTTGCCGCCGCGCCGGCATCGACTACGTCCCGCTGGACACCGCCACGGACTACCTCCCCTCCATCATCTCGCTCTTCCAGCGCCGCATCTCCCGCAGATGAAATCCTTCCTGCACATCTTCAAGTTCGTCCTCCTCGCCGCCCTCCTGGTGGCGATGTATTTCGGCTACACCTTCTTCCGCATCTGGCAGAAGAATGAGCGCCCCGTCGTCACCGAGTCCTCCTGGTCGGTCAATGAGGTCCTCATCGGGCATGCCACCACCCTGGAAATGACCGTCACCGCTCCGTGGCATCGTGAGATCGATTCCACCCGTGCCATAACTCATCCTTCGTACCTCGCTCCGGTTCCGGATGAGGGGAAAATTGAAAAAGGCACGCTCGATTTCTCCGGCCAGCGCACCTGGAAAATCACCGTCCCCTTCGTCCCCACCGACATCAAAGTGAAGGAAGGCGGCACCGCGTCCTTCCCGGTTAAAAGCACCAAACGGATCTCGCCCAACTCCTTTAATCTCACCCTCCCCGCGCTCACCGTGACCACTCCGGAACTGGAGTCCATCGAGCCAAAGAACCCCGGCCTCTTCCTCACCGGTGACGAGCCTGAAGAGGAATTAATATCCGGAGAAAACGAGGAGAAAAAATCCTACTGGTGGGCCTGGCTCCTCGCCGCACTCGCTCTCGTCGGCCTCGTCTTACTCCTCCTTCGCAAGAGTGGCATCATCCGCACGACCCCGCCGTGGGAGAAGGCTCTCGGTAATCTCGATGCCCTCTCGCCAGATACCGAACCAAAGATCTTCTTCTCAAAGCTCACCGATATTCTCAAGCAATACACTGCTGAGCGCTACACTTTCCGTGCCCGCTCGAAGACTTCTGCCGAGTTCATAGGCACCATGAAAAATCACCCCCTCATCCCAAATGACCACCTCGACGAGCTCAGCGACCTCGCCCATCTCGCCGATGAGGTGAAATTCGCCGACGGTATCCCTCGAGAAGGCCGCGCTGCCGCCTCGCTGGATCTCGTCCGCGTCTTCATCAAGGCCACCACGCCTCAGGAATCACCCTCCGATCAATCCGATGTCTGAAATCGAACTCGCCCATCCTCACGTCCTCTGGCTCCTGATCCCCCTGATCGGAGCAGCGATCTGGCGCTGGTTCAGCACGCCGGCGGCCATCGCGGTCTCCTCCACCGGGCACTACCGCGCGGCACCGGCCTCGCGCTTCTTCGCGCCACGCCACATCCTTCTGCTTCTCGAAGCCCTCGCCGCCACCGCTTTCATCTTCGCCCTCGCGCGCCCACAGCAGGGGATGGAATTGGTGGAGTCCGAAAGGGAAGGCACCGATATCATGCTCGTCCTCGATTACTCGAATAGCATGGACGCCTATGATCCGCCATCCGAGATGGACAATGACACCGTGCGTGATGCCATTAACCGGGGCGTCTTGAAAGACCGCCTCGGCGTGGCGCGCGATCAAATCGCCCGCTTCGTAAAACGCCGCTCTGGCGACCGCATCGGCCTCGTGATCTTCGGCGTGGATGCCTTCGATGTCGCACCACCCACCACTGATCACGATTTCCTCGTGGCCTATGTGGACCAACTGCAAAACACCCTCCTGAGTCGCGCCGAACGTGGCACCAACATCGCCGGAGGCATCGCTGCCGGGGTGAACGCGATGAAGGATCTCAATGAAACAAAGCGCACCATGATCCTCATCACCGATGGTGACCACACCGTGGATGACGAGGTCTTCACTCCCATCACCGCTGCCGAGGCTGCGCGGAAGCAGGGCATCGTGGTACATACCGTAGGCATCGGTAGTGATGATCCCTATCTGAACGGTTGGCTCTCCGGAGCCGGTGCACCCATCCGCTTTGATACCCGGAACCTTGAAAAGATAGCCTCTATCACCGAAGGCCGCTTCTTCCGGGCAAAAGATAACAAGGGCTTCGAGGAAGTGATGGACATCATTGATACCCTGGAAACGACCTCCCGTCAGCACCCCGCCCTGATCTATCAACGCGACTTTTATCCGCGCATCCTCATCGCCGGAGTGGCTGCCTTGCTCCTCTCCTTCCTCCTCCGCAGCACCCTCCTCCGGGAGATCTGTTAGATTCTGTTAGAAAAGAAACCGCTATGGACTTTCTCGCTCTCCATCACCTCATCTGGGTCATCCCGCTGGCCCTTCTCGCCATCGCCGCCGCATGGTGGGCCTTCGCACAACGCCGTAAGGCCGTGGCCCTGCTGACACGAAATGCCACGACCTGTCACCTCAAAACGAATGCCAATCCCATCCGACGGCGCATCCTTGCAATCTCGCTCCTTCTCGCGGTCATTTTTGCTCTCGTCGCGGTCCTCCGTCCCTACTCTGGATCAGTCATCACGGAGCACCGCCGCCCGGCTAAAAACCTCATCGTCCTCCTCGATATTTCCAGATCCATGGAAGCGGTGGATGTGGACGGCGTCTCACGCATTGAGGCCGCAAAGCTCCTCCTCCGTGAGTTCGTCCAAAATCGCAAGGTGGACAGCATCGGACTGCTTTCCTTTGCCGGAGCAACCTTCCCAGAAATTCCGATCACACGGGATCGCTCCATGCTTTTAAAAAAGATCAATACGATCAAACCAGGTGACATTGACGTCGGTGGCACCGACTTCGGCGACGCTTTCAAGGAGGCAGAGCAACTACTCACCGAAAATCCGCCCCCGGGCTCGGCGATCATCATCCTCTCGGACGGCGACAATGTCACCGGCTCCATGCCCACCCGGGTCCTTGCGAAGCTAAAAAAGAGCAATATCCCCGTCATCGCGATCGGGCTGGGGAATGACAGTGTGGGTGCGAGCATCCCAGATATGGATCTGATCACTAGCGCGAATCACGGAAACCTCCGCACCCTCAGCGATGCCACTAATGGTCTTTTCATCAAAGCGACTCCAACTGAACTGGATGCACAAGTCGCGCAGCTGAGCGCGCGGGTGGATACCATCGAGCTGGATGGAAAAAACATCGCCGCCGAACTTTATGAACGCCCAAACGAACGTTACTTTATCCCACTCACCCTTTCCCTCCTCTTTCTCATGATCAACCTCTTCCTCCCCCTGCGTTCCGGAAAATGGCACCCTCTCACCGCCGCAGTTGCCCTGATACTGACCCTCGGATTCTTCTCTCCGACTGCGGAAGCGAAGGCCTTCACGACCTATGAAGAAGCCACCGCCGAGGCGAAGAAGGAGGAATTGCCTCTTCTCCTGATCTTCACCGGGTCCGATTGGTCAAAGCAGTCCATCGCCTTCGAGCGGGAGATCCTGACCCACTCGGTCTTTAAAAAGTGGGCCGAAGCAAAAGTGGTGATGCGCATCGTCGATCTCCCCCGCGTCGGCCTTAGCAACTCCGAGCGCACCGACCGCCGACTGCTGGCCTCGCGCTTCGATGTCGTGAGTTACCCCTGGGCAGTCTTCATTGACCAGGATGACAAAAGGCTCGGCAGCCTGACACACGATCCAGATGGGCCTGGTTCTTGGACAAAACGGGCCAATGCCATCCTCGCCGGAGACAAGTCAGCCTCGGACTCCGCAGCCACCGCTGATTATCTCCCAAAAGAGGTGCATAATCACCTCGATGAGGAGGGCTTGAGCGATGTCGAGAAAAGCGTGCGCCACTATAATAAGGCGCTGGAGATGGAGAAATCCGATCCCGAACTGGCACTCAACTCAAAGGATCGCTTTCAGTTACTAAAGGATCTCTACCGGAAAGCTGCCGAGTTTGCACCACACGAGCGCAAGGACCTACGCTTCGCCGCGCGTCACAAGCTCGCCCTCCTCCAGCATCGTAAAGGCCAGTCCATGGTCCCTAAGTCCGAGCAGGAATTTCAACAGATGGTGATGACCGAACGCACTGAGCCAGCAAAGCTCCTGAAGCGGGCTCAAAATGCCTTCAAGGACTCTCTCCGCACTTATAAGTCCGCCGCACCGCTGAAGCCGGGCGATGATGAACTTACCAATAACCTCACTCTCGCCTATCAGGATCTCGCGCGGGTCGAGGCATACTTGGAATACTTCAAGGCCTTCCAAGAGGCCATCGATGATACAACGAAGGCTCTCACCAATGAGTCCCGCTTCATCAAAAGCCAGGAGCGCGAGGTCATGACCCGGCGCGAAGTGAACAAGGGCGGAATTGACGACTCCGTCAGCTCCATCACGCGCCTGGTGCAGGCTGCGGAAATGATCGAAGAAAGCCCGACGATTCTTCCAGAGGAGGGATTGCAGGACTACCGGCTGGCTGCGGAGGATATCGCGCTAGCGCCCTCACCCCACCGGGAACGTGATCTGGAGACAGCCCGTCAGCACATTCAAGATGCCCTGGATCACCTCATCGATCCGGAGCAACAACAACCCCAACCTCAACAAGGCCAGGGCGAAGGTGAGCCCCAGGAAGGTGAAGGCGGAGGTGAGGAAAACGAGGGAAATCAGGGCGACGACGAAGGTGAAGAAAAGGGCGAAGGCCGCCGCCAGAACGAGGGGCAGGGCAACGACGAAGGTGACAATCCCCAAGGCGACAAGCCCGACGAGGAAGGTGACGGCCCCAATGGCGACGAGGAAGGCAACCAAAAAGGCCAAGGTGGTAGTGGCGACCCTGAAGCCGATCTCCGCCGGGCCGACAAGGAAAAGGGTGACCTCCGCGATCGCCTCCTCGATAAGCTTCGCCGTCAAAAAGGAAAGCGAGTCCCTCGCTCAAAGGATCACTAATCAGCTGACTTCCTGACCATGTTTTCGCGACTTCCCTTGATCTTTCTCTTCGCTGCGCTCGGCTCTCTCGCCGCGCGAGCGCAGGACTACCAGGTGATTCCGCTTCCCAACAAGATCACCGCGTTTGATCTGAAACGAATCCAGATAGAGACCGGCCCGGAGATCGTCTGGGGGAAATTACCCAAGCATCCAAAAATCATTTGGCTGGAAAACAGTACTACTCGCATCAGGCCGGGACGGCATCTGAATTTCATCGATTTCGTCGCCACCGCACCGGGGCTCATTGAATTTCCCCCGCTTCCCGTGACGCTGGATAACGAGGAGTTCTTCATCCGCCTCGATAGCATCGAAGTCACTGAAAACGACACGCCGATAGACGACACTCGGCTGGAGATTTTTTGGGACGGCTCACCTGACCCACCGAAAGAGGTGCATCTCGGCGAAGCAGTGGAATTGCGCATCCTGGAAATGGTGGTGGACCGAAACGGAAACGCGCGGCGGGCCATCTTTACCAATCCCTCCAGCAGGCTGGAAGGCAGCCAGTGGCATCAGTTTATCCGACGCCGGGGACAGAAGGCCCAACCGAGGGATTTCTTCTTCAACTTCTCCAATTCCAACTGGGGGCGGCCGATCATCTTTAGTCCGTCCTACACCGAATTTGGTGGCCAGACTTACCGCATCCGCCGCTATGTGAAGCGCCTTTACTTCACCGAACTGGGAATGGCCAGCGGGCACATCGGCGCGACTATCGGCACCTCGTCTCGCGCCTTCCGCACCCACCTCATTCACTTCAAGACGAAGGTCCTGCCCCTCCCACCGATCCCGAATGAACAGGCTCTCAATTCTGGCCTCGTCGGTGACTGGGCCATCAACTCTCGCATGAGCCCACGTCAACCGCTGCCGGGCGAGAAACTCGAAATCCGCATAGGAGTGCGAGGTAAGGGAAACCCGAATCTCCGGAAGGATTGGGACTTCTCTAAGGATGGTTTTCCGAGCAGCGAGATCAGTTTCGATACGACCAACAATCCGAACTACGAGGAGTGGGAGGGGCTCTTTACCCAGACCCTTCACCCGACGGGAAAGGTCGGCACTTTGCCCGCCCTGACGATCGCCCACTTCGACACGGTGAAAGATGAGTGGAAACTACACGAGATCACTCCCACGGTCACTCTGCCGGGCGTAGTGGATATTGCCAAAGACCTCAGCCCGCGTGGTAACATCGGGTCAGCCGTGGTCCGCCCGGTCCTGCTAAATCTTCCTCCGGCAACCTTTGGCATCTTCGCCATCGCGCCTTTCCTGCCCTTCCTCTTCGGCTTTTTGAAAAAGCGGCTAGATGCCCGCGATCCCGTCCGCGATGAAAATGCCAAGAAGCTCAGGACAGCCATCGCCACGCTGCAATCCGGAGAGGGAAATGCGGACCTCATTGACAGGGAAGTCCTTCCGGTGCTCCGCTATCAATATTCACTCCCCAGTGGCTCCTCCGCGAAAGAAATCGCGGACGTGGTGGAAGACGATGAGCTGGCGGCGAGCCTCCGCGCGCATGCCGAGGCCTCATTTTCCAGCACCGCCAAGCCGGTCGATTTCGCAGCACTGGCTAAGCAACTCTCCCGCGTCATGGTCCTTTTCCTCGTCGGGATTTTGAGTTTTGGGACGACGAAAGCAGAACCTCTGGAGGAGGCCAATGAAGCCTTCGCAGCGAAGAGATTTGCCGAAGCAGTAAGCGGATACGAGGCACTCATTGAAGAGCAACCCGGCCGCGCGTCCCTTTACTTCAATCTCGCCCAGGCCCATCTCTCCTCGAACAATCCCGCCCGCGCCCGCGCCGCTTGTCACACCGCTCTGCTGCTGGATCCACTGAATGCTGAAACCCGCACTCTGATGGCGGAGATCAGGAGTCGTCAGGGTGATCTCACCGGCCTGGGAAATCGCTTCCTCGACATGCGCCCGGACCAATGGCTCGTCGTCGCTGTCGTGATCTGGGTCCTCGGTTTCCTCTACCTTGGAATTCGGAAATTAAAGCCGCTTCCGGCCTGGCCCGGAATGAGCGTAATTCTCATCGCCCTCGCCTTCGTGGCAATGGCTTTCTGGCAGCAGAATCAACGTTACGCTGCAGAGCAATACATGATCATCGCAGAGGAGCTGCCGCGCGAACTCGAGGCCGGCACTCCGGACTGGGATTTCCCAGCCCTGCGATCAGGCGAAATTGTCCAAATCTCCGAGACTACAAAAACCCACGCCAAGGTCGGCAATGCCGAAACTCCCTTCTGGCTTCCCATCACTGAACTCCAACAAGTCTGGTAAATGAAATCCCTCCTTCTTTCCTCACTCTCCGCGCTCCTCGTCACGGTGCCCCTATCCGCAGTCGAGTGGACCACAGCCCATGAAGCCTCCCTCGAACAGCGCACCCTCGCTCTCACTCCGAAGCTGCGCTCGCAGACTTTCATCGTCGGCCGCATGGGCGTTCCAGAAACCCGGGTAGCCGTCCTGGTCAGCAAAGAGGGTCACCTAATGGCACCCTTCATCCCGAGCATCGATGGGAAGAATGCCCCCTATCTTCTGTATCGCCCGGATGGATCACGCGTCGAGCTCACCTCCGTGGTCGAGAAGCCAAAACGCTATCTCGCGCTTCTAAAAATCGAAGGCGAACTTTCTGAGTTCACCACTGCCGATCCGGTCAAGACCGCTCCGCTGAGCGAGCACACTGTCATCGTCCCCGGTTGTGCACCCATCGCCGCCGTTGGTGAGCCGGTCAGCCTGATCACGGATCACGTGCAATTTCCCCCGCTTGAAAAATCGCGCGCCTTCCGCATCGATAACATCACCCATCCTTTCGGCTCGCCGGTCTTCGATCCTCTCGGCCGCCTCATCGGCTTTACCCTGGTCCCGAAAACCACCGGCCTGCCTGTCCTCATGATGACCCGCGTGCGGGAGGAGATCAGAGAGCTGGATAACCTCCTCGGCGATCCCGAGACTCCGGATGAGGAGAAGATCTACCCAATCATCCCGGTCAAAACAAAAGAAGAAATTAAGGAGCTGACCGAGTCCCCCCTGACCGAAACGCGGTCCCTCACCGGAATAAAAACCCTCCCCTCCCCGCTCCCCTGCGTCATCATTTTCAACGAAGGGAAACCGCTCACGAA
Source organism: uncultured Verrucomicrobiales bacterium (assembly GCA_937969125.1). GTDB lineage: Bacteria > Verrucomicrobiota > Verrucomicrobiia > Verrucomicrobiales > Akkermansiaceae > SW10. Next base: position 23,445 of record CALBVA010000030.1, read on the forward strand.
CTCCGCTCTCGGCACCATCGTCAGGGAAGATGGGCTCATTCTCAGTAAGGCCAGTGAACTGGGACCGGACCTGCGCGTTCGCTACGGCGGAAAAAATTATCCCGGCGTCCTACTCTCGGTCGATGAAAAGACCGACCTCGCCCTCATCGGCATTCAGGCTAGCGGACTGCCGGTCGTCGCCTGGTCCGATGCCCTGCCCGATCCTGGAAACACTCTGATCACGCCGATCCTTTTGCAGGAAGCGGTCGAGGATATGGTTTCCGAGGAGACCTCATCCCTCGGCACCTTCAGTCACGTGCTGAAAGAAAAGACGCCGACCGTGCATGCCACCTCCGAGGTCACCAGCCTGGGGCTTTTCGCCGAGCAGACTGAGTCCGGCCTCGTCATCGCCTCTCTCACCAAGGACACCCCGGCTTTCAAATCGGGGCTCGAACCGGGCGATACCATCCTAGCTCTCGATGGGAAAAAGCTCACACACCGCTCCGAACTCACCACTATCCTGAATGAGCAAAAAGTGGGCGATGAAGTCACCCTGCAAGTGGCACGCGGAGACGAACCGCAAGACTTTAAGGTGACCCTCATCGCACCAAATCTCCTGCCACCCGCCACCGGCATTAGCGTGATGACCGGCGTGCCCATGATCCCCAGTGTGCGACGCGGCCCCTTCCCGGACAGCCTAGTGCACACCACCCCACTGAATGCCTGGGACTGTGGATCACCTCTCTTTGATCGTCAGGGGAAGGTCATCGCGCTGAACATCGCCGCCGTTTCGCCAGGTCGCTCCCTCGCCCTTCCTCCGGAGGTGGTCAAGGCCGCCCTCGACCGTCTTCTCACCACTTCCCAATCATTCTAGGATCATGAAATTCCTCTCCTTCTTTTTTGCTCTCATCACCGTGCTCTACGGGCAGACCCCGCATGAGCTCGATAAGACAGTTCGCAAGCTCGCGCCGGATCTCGTCGATGCCACCATCGCCATCATGCTGAATGGCGGCTCCGGCTCCGGGGTGATTGTCTCGCCGGAGGGTCTTGTCATCACCGCGGCCCACGTCACCAGCGAGCCCGGCAAGCAGATGAAAGTCCTTCTCAATGACGGACGCGAATTACCCGCCACCAGTCTAGGCGTCGATCACGGGACCGATGGTGCGCTCCTCAAGATCAATGCCCCCGGCCCCTTTCCTTATCGCCCCTACGTCCGCACCAAAACCTACGAGATTGGTGATTGGGCCATCGCGGTTGGCCACCCCGGCGGGCCAGTCATTGGACGCCCCGCACCGGTCCGGCTTGGCCGACTCACCGAGGCCGGAACGAAAAGCGGCTTCTCCGATGCCATCACCACCACCGCGATGGTCATCTCCGGAGACTCTGGCGGACCACTCTTTAATCTTCAGGGTGAAGTCATCGGGATCAATTCAAACATCAGCGGCTCGTGGCGCGTCAACAAGCACGTCCCCCTCCCCTGCATAATCGAGAAGTGGGATGCCCTGCTGAACAATGAGTCCTTCGGCCGCTCCGGCGAATTCCAGCAACGACAGGGAAATCTCTTCGATGAACCCTACGCCGAACTGCGGGACCGCTATGAGGAAGCCCTCGCCGCGCAAGCCGGAAAGGACCCTGAAGCCGATGCCCTCCTCGCCCGGCCCCGGCTCCTTGACCCGCATCACATGCAGGCTCTCCTTGATCGCTGGGCACCGGATGAGGAAGCCGATAAAGCTCCCTCCTATGGTCTTCAATTGGACCTCAATTCAACAACTCCCACCATCGTCAAAGTCGAGGCCGGGCAACCCGCCGCCAAGGCCGGCCTCGCTGCCGGAGACCAGATCTCATTGGTCAATGATGCCCCCGTCACCACCATCGGACTCGCCTTAAAACTGAAAGCCGGCGGGACGCTGCGCCTCTCTACTTCCGGAGGCAAGGAAGTCACTCTGGAGCCTGTGGAAAAAATCGCGAGACGTCACTTCCCCCAGCCAGTCGCCGGCATGGTGAGCATGATCGTCACCGATGACCCGGCAGTGAACCCGGCTGAGAATCGTAAGTCGCAGAAAGCCTTTCTGGCGGAGCTGGAGGACATCAAGGACGCACTGGAAAAATCGGTCGTCAAACTCAAGAACGCCGATGGTCGATTCATCGCCACAGCTACCGTTATCGACCGCAGCGGGCAGATGCTCACCAAGGCTTCCGAGATTAAAGATGTAGAGGGATTGACCGCCGAGTTTCAGGGCACTGACTATCCGGTCCAATTTCGAGCCAGCGATGATGAAACCGACCTCGCCCTGATCCGCATTAAGGCCCCCGGCCTGGTCCCCGTGCGCTGGAATATCGACGAGCCAAAAACCGGCCAACTTATGGTCTCCGCCGGACGGCGCGGCCTCCTCAGCGGCATCATTACGCAACCTTCACGCGTCGCCCCGAAGAAAGGCTACGAGCTTAATTTCACCGGTTCCAAGCCATCCGCCTACCTCGGCGTGACCTTCTCATCCGAATCGACCCAGCCTGTCATTGAGACGGTCGAAATTGGAAGTCCCGCTGACCGCGCCGGAATCCTGGAAGGCGACGAGATCCTGAAATTCGAGGGGCGAAAAGTGGGAGGCATTGAGGACCTCGTCAGCCGCATCTCCAAAAAATCGCCCGGAGACAAAGTCACGATCCTCGTGAAGCGGGATGAGGAAGAAGTGAAGATCACCCCCATCCTCGAAGAGCGCCCGGCGACCGCTGCCGGATCATTTGATCGCAGCGCCTCGCAACGCGATGGTGCGCTCTCCAGCCTCAGTGCCAACGGCGGCAAGCTCAGCAAACGCCGCGCCGGTTTTCCCCTTGCAGTTTATCACGATACCGTGATCCGCCCGCAGGAAACCGGAGGCCCGATCATGAATCTGGATGGAGAAGCAATCGGCATCAACATCGCCCGCGCCCTCCGCCATCGATCCCTCGCGATTCCCGCAAAGGAGATTGATACGGTAGTCCGGAAGCTTCGTCGGAAGGCGCGGCGGTAGAGTATTTTGAACCGTAAAAGCGGCGGGGAATCAGACCCTCAGCGATTGAAAATCGGTAACGTCGGATCGGCCTAATCTTCAGACCCGCTCCTATAACCTCTCCCAAAATTCCTTGGTCTGGGTGGCATTGGGGATCAATTCGACCAGGAGGGTTTTTTCGCCTCCCTCGAGATCATCGAAGTCCTCGCGGCGGGTGATCTTGTGGTAGTCCATGTCCCACATCTCGGCCCAGGCTTGCAGCTTCATTTCCTGCGGTTGCACCACGGCGGCTTTTTGGACTTCGGTGAGGTCATCGAGCCTTGGGAGTCGTTCGAAAATTTGGCCGCCGCCATTGTTGATGACGACGAGGATACGGCCTTTGGTTTCGATCTGGGAAAACATGCCAGGAGCGGCGAGGTCGTAGAGAGTAGTGAGGTCGCCGAAGATGCCCCAGGCGTCTTCGATTTCAGCAGTGGTGCCAAGCCAGGTGGAGATCTGTCCGTCGATACCATTGGCCCCGCGATTCGCCATGACGCGGGCGTAGGGAGTTTCGCGCTGGGCAAAGTCATTCCATTCGCGGATGGGGAGACTATTACCGAGGAACAGACCCTCGCCGGTGGTGGCGTAAACCGAGAGCAGGCTGACGAGTCCGGGCTCGCTGTCGGGGCAGGCTTCCAGCAATTCCGAGACCCGCCCGAGGAGTGGGCGCGCCTTAAGAAAGTCATCACGCACATCGCCGACGGCATCGACGGGGCCGAGGCCGCGAATGACGCGACCGGGCTCGGCATGGATGATTTTTGATTCGCGGGCGAGACCGGGGAGGCCATTGCGACAGATCGAGAGAACCTCGGTGGAGGCATCTTCGAGATCCCGCCAAAGCCGCCCGATAGGGACCTCGCCGATTCTCAGGATGCGACCGGGGAGATTCCCGCGTAGCGCACTTTCGGGAATGATGAGATCACCGAGGACCTCGCGGATGCCGCTGGTGACATCGGCGATGACGGGGACGCCGAGATCTTTTAGGAAGTAAAAGACATCTTCGCGATCGGCATCTTCCAGTCCGCCGACCATGGCTATGAGACCTTTAAAAACTCCGTCATCGAGGAAGTCGCGGAGACTTCGTACTTCGAAGGGAAGTCGATCAGGGAGGAACCCGCCGAGCTGAGCTGGCCAAGATTCTGCCGTGGCCTTCGTTTCTTCCAGTGACACATTAAGGTGAAGCGGTAGGTGGCCGGACCAAGTCTCAAGAGAAGTGGCGGCGTAGTCGCCGAAGAGATTTTCCTGCTCGATGGTCTGTGGGGCGCCGCTACCGCGGAAGCTTTCAGGGCGATCCGCCGAGACCACGATGAGGGGTTTTGCGGTGTAGTGGGCCTCGATGACGGCGGGGAGACATTCCGCCACCGCAGTGCCACTGGTGGTGACTACGGCGCAAGGTTGACCTGTGTCCTTCACCCGACCGAGGGCAAAGAAGGCAGCCCCGCGTTCTTCAAAATGCTTCCAGACGCGGATCCCCTCACCCGCTTCCAACAGCGCAACGAGAGTGGCATTTCGCGCACCACCGCAGACGACAAATTCACCGCATCCGGCTTCGAGAAGTTGCTCAATGATTTCGCGTTCTTGCTGCACGCGGGAGACTAGAATCAGAATCCGGCCGGGTCAGCAAGGATCGCGCGGGAATGGGAAATCATGCTGGGAGCGGGAGCGCCTTACCGGCTACTTCTGGCAAAAAAAGCGACCAGCCTTCCTTAAGCGAACTTCTGCACGAGGAGAGAGGCATTGTGGCCACCGAAGCCGAAGGAGTTGCTAAGGGCGGCGGTGACTTCCATTTCGCGAGCGGTATTGGCGCAGTAGTCCAGATCACACTCGGGGTCCTGGTCCTCGAGGTTGATGGTGGGCGGGATGATACCATCGCGGATGGCCATGAGGCAGGCAAGGATCTCGACGCCGCCAGCTGCTCCGAGGAGGTGACCGGTCATGGACTTGGTGGAGCTGACAACGAGGCCGTCATTGGCCCAGGCTCCGAAGGATTTCTTGATGGCCTTACTTTCGCAGATGTCACCCATGGGGGTGGAGGTGCCGTGGGCGTTGACGTATTGCACATCTTCGGCATTCAGGCCGGCATGCTTCAGAGCCATGTCCATGCAGCGAGCTGCACCAGTGCCTTCCGGATGCGGCGAGGTGAGGTGGTAGGCATCCGCACTGAGGCCGTAGCCGGTGAGCTCGGCAAGGATGTTCGCGCCACGCTTTTTGGCGTGCTCCAGTTCTTCCACGACGACGACTCCGGCGCCTTCACCCATGACGAAGCCATCGCGGCCAGTATCGAAGGGACGGGAGGCGCGCTCGGGGTCATCATTCCGGGTGCTAAGGGCGCGCATATTCCCGAAGCCCGAGAGGCCCATAGGAAGGATGGCAGCTTCCGCACCGCCAGCGATGAAGGCATCGGCATCACCGAATTTAATCATGCGCCAGGCCTCACCGATGGAGTGATTCGCGGTGGCGCAAGCGGTGACGATGGCCATATTTGGCCCGCCGAAGCCGTGCTCCATGGAGAAGACCCCGCTGGCGATGTTCGAGATCATCATAGGGATGGTGAAGGGCGAAACGCGGCTGGGATTCTTCGTGAGGAGAGCGGTGTGGTTCTGCTCCAGGGTGCCGAGGCCACCAATACCGGAGCCGAGCATGACGCCGATGCGGTCGCGATCAATCTCACCCTCATTCAGTCCGGACTCGGTGAGAGCCATCTGAGCTGCGCCGATACAGAGGTGCGCGTAGCGGTCCATGCGGCGAGCGTCCTTGGGATTTGAAAAGTAAGCGGTGTGGTCGAAGTCCTTCACCTCGCCGGCAATCTTCACCGAGTAGTCGCTGGTATCCATGGACTGAATCAGGCCGATGCCACTGCGCCCGGATTTCATACCCTCCCAGGTGGAAGCGGCATCATTTCCCAAAGGGCTGACAGCCCCCACACCAGTCACTACAACGCGTCGATTCTCCATTTCGTCTCGAAAAAGTTAAGAGTGGTTAGACTCTGCCCGGCGGAATTGCAAGAGCCGGGCGGGGTTTCTTCCAGAGGGGCCCGATTGCTAAACCAGCGAGGCGGCGAAGCGGGCGTAGCCTTCTTTACCCATATACTTTTTCAGAAGCATCTGGGGAGCTTGACGGAGATCCACCAGAACCATGGCGTCCAGGCAGTGCTGGAAATTCGGGTCATAGGCGAAGTCCAGGAGGGTGGCATTCATTTTAAAATACTGACGCAGAAGAACGGGAACGCCTTTTCCATCCGGCTCATGGGTGGCAACTTTGGCGGAGACTTCCTCGATGCTTTCCAATCCGGCACTCAAATCCTCGGGGCGATTTTTAAAAGGGAGGAGGGCGCGCATAGCCTCGCTCCAAGTGAGGTCGGTCTTGGTGCGACGGAGAAAGCGGACAATGATGTCCTGTGAGATGGAGGTGTAGTCGTCACTGATGCTGACGGCACCGAAGAGTTTGTGATAGCGTGGGTAGCGGGCGACGAATTGGCCGATGCCCTTCCAGAGTCCGAGGAGGGAATGGAGGGAGCGCTGGTAATCCGGGAGGACCCAGGAGCGACCGAGTTCGAGGCCGGGATTCAGGTAATCGAGGAGCGGCTGATCGCACTCGCAGAGGGAGGCGGTGTAGAGGCCCTCGAAGCCGAACTCGGCGAGGATGAGATCAGTGCGGCCGAGGCGGTAAGCGCCGGCGATGCGAAGGTTTTTGCGATCCCAGAGGAAGAGGTGGTAGTAATACTCGTCGTAGTGATCGAGATCGCGCGCTTTGCCACTGCCCTCGCCGACGGCGCGAAAGGTGATTTCGCGGAGGCGGCCGATTTCCTGAAGGATATTCGGGATGGCGGCGGCGGGGGCGAGATAGACATCAAGGTCAGCCTGGACCGCGATGCGGGCATTCGAGCCGGATTCGTGAAGATGGGCGATGTCTTCCTGAAGAAGGGCGAGAGGGATGGCGGGAGCAATTGGAGGAACCTGGGCCTGAACGGGTATCTCGGTGGTCATGGGAATCTGATTTCTGTTAGAGTTCGCTCATGAGCATATTAAACGGTCTGGGAAATGGGTAATCGATAGAAATGGTTACAGAATCGTTTCAGTCAATGGACACCATTTCCCGATGACGCAGCGTGGAGGGCGCGACGCCGAAGCCCTCCTCCATCGCGACGCCGAGGCAGGTGCACATTCCGCCGATCATGGCAAAGTGGTGCACGGTGTGGCTGACGAGGAACTGGAGTTCCCGTCCAAGGGTGGAGGGCTGCCATTCTGACTCGGTGCCCTCGAAGCTTCCGCAGTCCATTTTAACAAGGAGGCCCACTGGGAGATCCGCTTTCTCAAGGTCGAGAAGAGTCTGGCGGATGCGCGAAACGCGAGCGACGGCAGTCTCCGTCGAGCACTCCAGATCGGCCTCGCGCTGGCGGTGATCGTAATCGATCTTGGCATCGGGGAGGCCATTGATGAGAGAGGAGTAGTGATCAAGGCAATGCCGGAGGTGCTGCCCGAGAGTGGAGCCATAGAACGTTTTGACGGGCTCGCAGTAGTCGCCGTCGGAAACCTGGATCAGGAGCCGTTCGGCCTGGTCAAGGAAGTGGATATTGGCGCTAATCAAATGCTGCATGTCGGGAAATTTTAAATGGGAGTGAGGAAAGGTCGATTTAATTCCCTGAATCTCGGAGCGCTTTCAGGCGACCTTGAAGGAGGGCGGCGGCACCATCGCCGGCGGCAGTGAGATCGGAGGAGGAGAAAGGCTGACCGGCGCGGGCGCGGATGGTTCTGCCCGCCATATAAGCCGCTCCGGTGGGAATGAGGGCAGTTCGCACAAAGGCGGAAAGCTTTGAAAAAAAGTTCACGGCGGGAGGCGGGCTACCGAAGAAATAAAGGGGAATAATGGTGGCCTTCATGCGCTGGAGGAGAGTGACGACGTGATCATTCCACGGGACCTCGGCCATGCGATCGCCCTGCCAATACGCGACGCGCCCGGCGGGGAAGACACCGAGGCATCCGCCGCTGCGGACATGCTTCAGCATAGCACGGATACTCCCGGCATTCCCAGCGGCGCTGCCGGGAGCCATGAGAGTGACGGGGAAAAGGTAGGGCGCGGCACCGGGGAGGGCGCCAACCTCCTGGTTCGCAAGAACACGAACGTCACTCCGCAATTCGCAAAGGGCGGCCATGATGGCGAGGGCATCTGCACCGCCGTGGCTGTGATTCGCGACGACGACGACGGGGCCGGATTCGGGGAGCAATTCCTCAAGATCGCGGATGGCGATGCGGAGATCGAGCCGACGAGCAACGCCGCCGAAGGGATTTTTTTCCGAAGCGGAGTCGGCAAAGGCTTTGCGGATTTTTGGATAGCCGAGGAGGCCTTCGAGAAGGCGGGCTAGGGATTCGTGACGCGCCAGGAAGGGGACATGATCGCGCACGTCGGCGAAGACGCGGGTTGGATTATCTTCGTCAGTGTTCATCGATTTCAAGGTAGTCCTTCTCGCGGTGTCGGCGGATGAGATCGATCAAATCGCCCGGTTCGGGAGGGGCCAATCCCCTCTCCCGCCAGGCTGCGCCAATCTCAGCGGCAGTGCGGAAGTGGCGGCACAGATCCGCGATGCCGCGCCACCACGGGTAACCGGGTTGGTAGATGTGGGCAGGCTCGCCCATGACGCCATTGAGTTCCAGCACGGTGATATTTTTCCCGGCCTGGAGGTCAGCGATGGAAGGAACTTTGACATCGTAGCGACCGAAGTTAAAGCCGGAGAAACGGGCGCCGAGTTCATCAAAAGCGTGACGGAGAGCATCGGTGATGAGGTGGCGCTCGTCGGTGAAAACGGCGCCACGGGCATGCGTGCCGATGGGGGCGAGGGTGAACTTTTCCCCCTCGCGGAGGACGCTCTGCAGGTCATCGGGATACTTGGAGAAATAATAACGCGCCATGAGAACGGCGCGGTCGTCATCCAGAATGAGCCGCTCCAGGGTGCGAGCTCCATCGCCGGTAACATGCTGCGGGTGCTTGCCGCAGAGGGAGGCAATTTCACCCTTTTCAGCATCGGGGAACTTCGCCCAGTGCACTCCGAATTCCAGGCCGCCAATGTATTCCTGGGCTACGATACCATCACGACACTTCGAGATCCATCTGGCAGCAGCAGACTGGTCATGGACGATCTCCACTCCCTGTCCGCGTTGGCCGAAGTCAGGCTTTAGGACGAGTGGGTAGGTGAAGCTGGAAAGCTGTGCGAGGGCGTCGGGCGAGCCGGCGGGGATGCGGAGATATTTGGCAATCTTCACCGCACCTTCGGGGCTCTGGAAGGAATCCAGAATCCCTCCTTTTTCCTCGAGGGCCATGCCGCTGGCTTCCATGGCGGGATTACAATGACACCAAAGGGTGGATCCCCGGAGACGGATCGCATTGACCGCCCAAGAAAGCAGGACCGGAGGATAAACGGCCCAAACCGGCCAAAACTCCCAACGGCGAAGGCGGTGCCATCGGGCAAGGAGAAGGCGCTTGGTGCGATAGGTCATCTTGGGGTCAGCGGGAGAACGCATACCGTTTTTTCCGGTTCCCCGGCAAGGTCCGGCTGCTCGGCAAGGTATTCCCAACGCAGTTCGCGATGCCAAAGAGAGAGATGGGACCGGCTCCAGGTCTGAGCATCCGGGCGATTCATGCGGACGGTATAGGCGGAAGGTTCCTGATCGAAGGAAGATTGATAATGCTCCCCCGCCCCGGCGGTCTCGAAGGCGGAACATCGCGCGGCACGGACTTCAGGAAACCGATAGGACGATGAGGTGAGGGGCATCTCCAGCTCCGCGTCGGTCAATGAGATCCCATCCCACTCCCACAGGCGCTCGGTTTCCTCCGAAAAGGCGACGAGGGAGAAGGCGGGATAGCTTTCGAGTTCTGTTAGAATGGACGGAAGGTCATCCAAGGATTTCACCGCTGCCATGGAAAGCACGAGAGATCCCCGACTTCGGGGATTTTTCGGAGTGCGTCGTTCGAGTTCCCACTTATTCAGTAGGCAGATCACGATACGGTGCTCATTGGCCAGCATCCAAGTACCGCCACCGAGAGGGTCACGCGGACTAAGAAAAGCGACACCATCCTGCTCCATGCGGGCAGGCGGAGTCGCGATGGGGCGAGTCTTTTTCTCGTCCCGGTTAAAGAAGACCTGAAGTCCGCCGTTTCCGGGCCGACACCACGTGAGGGTGCACATTGGAAAATGCTCCCCCGGACCTATGGAGCGGGCGTCTCGTTCTTAACGGGATCTTTTTTTGAATCACTTCCGACCGGAAGTGTTGTTTTCGAGCTGGGTCATCCTCCACCTGAGGACATTCCTTTCGATGCTCATGTCTGAATGCCCATTTTAGGCAGAATCCACATCTGAAGCGCGATGTAGAAGGCGATGACGCCAATTCCGATTGTTAAACCTTTCATAATTACAGGGTAGTTGGAAGGTCTGAGCCTTCACTGGGCAGATTATTCCCCGAAACTTGAAAAAGGCAAATAAGACGATCATTATAAAAAATTCCCGTTCTGCAGTTGCTCAACTGGTCACTTTTTTGGTCTTTTAAGAACGTGATGGCTTCAATCCGCGATCTGACTCCAATCGGATCCCTTTCTAAAATCAGAGGTCTGCTCCTGATCCTCCTGGCAATTCCAAGCGTCTCACTCGCGTGGGAGCCGGGCCCAGGGCAGCCCAATGCCACCCGTAATCTGAGCGTGAACACGCTGGATCGCGGGGACGTGGTGTCATTCTACCACTGCATCTACCGAGCTTCGGAGGGCGGGACAGAAACGATGAACTGGAACGGCAGCGTGGCGAATTGCCAGGCCGGGACAACTTCCGCCGTTTTTAAAAATCACGTCCTGAGGCGCCTGAACTGGTTCCGCGCAATGACCGGGATCCCAGCGGACATCAGCTTCGATACCGCTCTGAACGCAAAATCTCAGAAAGCCGCTCTGATAATGTCGGCCAATCGCGCCCTCTCGCACAATCCACCCACCAGCTGGTCATGCTACACGGCAGACGGTCGCGAGGCTGCCTCGCGGGGCAATCTCTTCCTCGGCGTAACCGGAGTGGAAGCGATCAATGGCTACATTGAAGACCCCGGCAGCAACAACACACGGGTGGGTCACCGCCGTTGGCTGCTTTATCCCCAAAATCTCGTGATGGGCACCGGTGATGTCCCGGCCTCTCCCGGCCACCTCTCCGCGAGCTGCATCTGGGTCATTGGAAATAATCGTTCACCCCGTATCGCAGACCAGGCCACTTCCTGGCCGCCGGAAGGATTTGTCCCCTGGCAGACCATTTATCCCCGCTGGTCCTTTTCATATCCCGGAGCGGATTTCTCGCAGGCCGTCGTCAGCTTTCGTAAGAACGGATCGAACGTCACCCACACCGTGGAGAACCGGGCCGGTGGCGGCATTGGCGACAATACCATCGTCTGGAATGCGCCTTCAACCGTCGGATCCGTGACCACCGATACCACCTACAATGTCACCATCTCCGGAATTCGCGGCAATGGCCCAGCCTCGGTCGCCTACAATGTCACCGTAATTAATCCGGAGCAGCTGGGCGAAGAAGTCATGGTAGACGGCCCGGACGAGGTCGGTCAGAGCGGGGGAAATTTCTCCTTCGATACCATCAATGCCGCCTCATCTTATCAACTAAGCGTCTCG
>CALBVA010000031.1 GCA_937969125.1 uncultured Verrucomicrobiales bacterium
AGGACGTAGCCCATGACCCAGTTGGTGAGCCAGGCCTCCAGTTCATCCCGCTCCATGAATGATCCTACCTTGTCGCGGACCATGCACTTCAGGTAGTGAGCGAAGCGGCACGTGGAGAACATATAGGGGAGACGGCAGGAGAGAGCCTCATTGGCCGTAGCGTCTGCCTCCATATATTCGGTGGGCTTCTTGAGTGATTGTGCTCCAAAGAAACAGGCGTAGTCGCTGTTCTTATAGTGGGAGAGAGGAATGAGTCCCAGATCCGCGAGTTCCTTCTCACGGCGGTCCGTGATTGCGATCTCGGTGGGGCATTTCGCATCCACACCACCGTCATCGGTGGGAAAGAGGTGCTGAGGCAGGTTCTCGACGATGCCGCCGCTTTCCAGTCCACGAATAGTGGTGGCCCAACCGCTTTCGTAGAAGGCGCGGTTGATATTGGCACCCATGGCGTAGGCGGAGTTCGACCAAGTGTATTTGGTGTGATCTGATCCATCGGTATCTTCCTCGAAGTCGAAGGACTCTACCGGCTCGCCAGCAGATCCGTAAGGGACACGAGCAAGAACGCGGGGAAGAGTGATGCCGAGGTAGCGAGAATCCTCATCTTCACGGAGGCTCTTCCAGGCTGCAAATTCGGCAGTGTCCTGAGCCTTACGGAGGTCACGGGGATTATTCATCTCAGTCCAGCTTTCGAGGCCGACGAGGCCTGGACCACCAGAGGCGATGAAGGGCGCATGAGAGGCTGCCGCGATCTTCGACATGCCGCGGAGGACTTGGACATCCTGACCGCCAGCTCCAAATTCGTAGTCGCCGATGATACAGCCGAAGGGGGAACCACCCGGAACGCCAAATTCTTCTTCGTAGATCTTCTTAAAGAGAGCGGTCTGATCCCAACCAGCGCGCTCCTTGCCTTTGAGCTGCTTGTAGATTTCCTTTTTGGAAATATTGAAAACCTTCACCTTCAGCTGATCGCTGGATTCGGTGCCATTAACCAAGTAGTGAAGACCACGCCAGGAACCCTCGAGCTTCTGGAAGTCCTCGTGGTGAAGAATGCTATTCAGCTGCTTCGAGAGGCGACGGTCAATCTCGGTGATGGTCGTTTCGATCTTATCAAGAACTTCCGGAGAGTCCTTGGACATGCCGTCGTAATCGGCGAGGACGTGCTCGAAAAGGGTCGCGACGGCATCCTGCATTTCGCGACGCGCTTCGTCAGACCGTGGTTTCAGGGAATCAACCACACCGAGCATCTGCTCAAGCGGGCTGGAGGTGGTAGTTTCGGTGGCACCGCTGCCGCCGCTTTTTTGTGCTTCTGCACTCATGGTTCCGTAAATTTGGGTTGGTGGGGTTTTTTACGCCTCGGGAGTTTCCGGCTGCGCGGTATTCATTCCAGTGAGGGTCTCTTCGACTGACTTCTTATCGGCGAGGATGCTATCGAGCGCCTTTTGAGCGTCGCCTTTGCCATCGACCTTGATGAGAAGCTCTTTTAAGCGGGAGCGGGCATCGAGAAGCTTGGCCAATGGTCCCTTCTTCACGATGCGGAGAGTGGATTTATTCGGATCCTTGATGTTGGCCTGGATGCTGACTTCGATGTCGCCGGGTTTTTCGCCGATCTTGTAAGCGACAAACTCGCGGGTAAGGACATCAAGGGAAGCGACAGATTCACCGAAGGGGACGGAATCAGGATTCTCCGGATCAAAGAGATATTTCCGATCATCCCCCTTCCCTTCCATAGTCATTCCGATTTCCATAATCTCGGCTCCGACCTTACGGGCGAACTCATCCGGACTGAGATCAGACATCGACTCGAGGGTCACATCGACTCCGAGGCGGCCTTCGCCAGTGAGGAGATTATCCACCGCGAAGTTCACACGGGGCTTTTGATCCTTCATGAAGGTGTCAAAATTCTCGGCGTCGACTTCGGAGAATTTCCGGTCGTCGATATCGGGGAGCTTGTCTGCATTAGCTCCGGAGAGGTCAGCCATAACCCCGGTGACCCAGGGAAGTTCCACTTTCCGGGTGGCATCTCCCACCTCGACGTCATATTCGATCTGCACGCGGGGTTTCCGCGGGAGCAGCTTCTGGGCACTGGATGATTTCTTAGCCATGATATTTAACTTATATGATTAATCTTGATTGATTGACCCAAAAATTGAGTCAGCGTCGAAACTCTGTCGATTCAGGCCGAACTCGTCAATAATTTCAGTGAAATTCATATCAACAACTCGCTTCACGCGAACGAGAAGTTGAGGAACGGGACTGGAGGGCTCGCTGCGGGTGTAAAATCGGATGATGCGGTCGATGGCTTTGGCCACGTCGGCGCGGGAGTTAATCTCACCGTTCACGCGGATGACTCCTCCCGCAGCAGCGGTAGGAGAACCGGGAGCCGAGCCTTCTTCACCGGCGGCACCATTCTCTCCGGCGGCAGCGGTTTCTCCCTCCGGGTTCACTCCGGCGAGGAAGGTCTCCATATACCCAAGACGTTCTTCCAAAGCGGCAAAGGTGACCTCGAAATCAGCCTCGATGTTTTCGAGATCTTTTTTCAGTGCCTCAAGAGTTTCGCGGACCTCGGCGAGGCTTTTCCCAAGATCATCGTAGAAGGTCGGCTCGCTAATGAGGGTCTCATTGATTGCCGCCTCGACCACACTGACCTCCGGCACTCCGGTGTCCTTGGAGGCCATAGCTTCTTTTAAGGTATAAGTCCCGGCCTGGCGACCGCTGGCCACGGTGAGATTGGAAATGGACTTCAGCATGTCCGCCGATTCGAAGAGGCGGAGGGCATCATCCCGTTCCCAAGGATCGCCGTCATCGAGGACGGGGTGAACTTCATCCCAATAACGCGCAAGGAGCTGGCGGACAAGAGTGAGACCATCCACGAGCCCACCGATTCCGGAGAGATTGACGTCGGCGAGAGTGGCGTAGTAGGCGAGGCTGAGATGCTTGGTCAGGCCGAAGTAGCTGATGACCTTTCCCAGGAAACTGGGCCAGTCACCATCGCTCTTCTCCTTCCGTTCACCCTCCTGGGTGCCCATATCCTCATCTCCAAAGATATCTTGAAGATCGGAATCGAGGAGACTCCCGTAGGCGTAGTCATCAAACTTGTTATCCCCACAGGGAGGATTGTCCGAAACAGGGCTGAGGAGTTGTTCTAACGGAAGCGCCATGTTGTGATTGAGAAATGGAATTTTGTGTGACGGGTCAATCTAAATTGATCACTTGTTCGATAAACGATTCATAATTGAACCAAAGAAGCTCTTGCCTTTTTCCTTTGCTTCTGGGTCGGCCAGAATGAGCACCTGATTGAGCGGCTCGGTGGAAAAGGTGGCAATGACATCCTGAATGCGAGCACCGGTGTCATCGGGGATGTTGAAGGCGACATCCGTGACTAGAGCGACTTTCTTACGGGAGCACTTAAGATCCGCCACAAAACGCTCATGCATCCCGCCGACACTGAGATCAAAGTATCCCGCCCCGAGAGTCTGACACATGACGACAGTATAGCGTTTCCCGATTTGAGAGCGGAGGAGATTCAGGTAGGCGATTAAGCCCCCCTCCCCCATGTCCTCGACGAGTGGCAGACGGAAGGCGCGCGGCTCGGTGGCCGTGGGACGCCCCGGAAGGAAGTCCTTCAGATCAACAGAAACCCGATAAAGAAAGCGGTAGAGCCCTTCCTGCTGATCACCCATGGCAGAGCTGGAAAGAAACTGCTGTCGATCGACAATGGGCAGCCCGTCTTCCGGGAGCGGTCTGACTGATCGCATGGTCTTATCGATCATATCCGGGACGCGGTCGGCGAGGCGGCGGACTTCCTCCTGACTCTCGGCTTCCTTAAATGGGGCTTCTAGCTCATCGAAGATCGCCCAGAGAGGTTCCAGAGAAAGTGGCAGGTGACCGGTGGCGACATGAATGGCCGCGATGAGAGGATATTCCGACCGACCCCGCTGATCCTTACTCTGCCAGAGGACAGCCAAAAGAATACCATCTCCGGAGTGAACGAGCATGCGGTGTCCCCACTTCGGCACCTTGTCCTCGTCCGGCATTTCCTTCCAGAACCCAGAGTCAATGACGCCCCGGATGCCATCGAGATAGAGGCGTTTTTTAAATTCAATCAGGGTGGGGCTTTCCATGCCCTGATCGTCCATATGATCAGCCCAAGCCCGGTGCTTTCCGAAAAGCCCAAAGAAGGCCCGGCGGCCGCCGACTTTCTCAAAAAATTCTGGAGGTTCGCGGAACATGGATCATTCGGTCTTCATGAAGTCGTCCAACAGCATCAGGCTGGCAGGCCAGGTCTCGGGTTTGGCGACCCAGATATAGACATACTGGCTTCCATCACCGCCGGAGGGGTTGGTAAAGCGACGCCCAAATTTCCCATCACCAGTAGCTATGGCGCCATTGACAAACCACCAGACCATCTCCCAATCGCGAGCTTTCTCCGGGGCCAGCATGACCTGCCCTTCATCATCAATATCGAAATTCTTCACGGTGAGCTTGGCATCCACCGGGAGGAGCACATCGCTCTTAGCCGTAATCTCTGAAGCTGAGCCCAATTGAGGAGTCAAGTCGTGGGGCGTAGCAGAACCATCCTTGGCCACCTGCTGGATGATGACCTTCGCGCTATACGAAAGGTCTCCGGTAGAAGCGTGGACGCGCCAACGCTTAGGCTGGATCCGATCTTCCGCCAAAGCATCCTCATCGAAGAGGTTGATTCCCACCTGATAGACGCTGGTCAATTTAGCCGGCGTCCGATCTCCCAGTTTCTCCGTGAGGAATTTCACCATCAGGGTCATCGCGCCAGCTTCACGGGCATTCAAAGGGAGGCGACCCTTGCGATTGTTGGTATCAAGAAGCGGGAAGGAAACCTTTTCCACAAAGGTTGTCTCCAGGTAGCGTTCGCAGCCGATGAGCAGCAGCCGATTTGCAAGGGCTTCATCGACCTTAAAGGCCTTGGCCATTTTCAAGCTATTCTCGATCTCAAGTCGGAGACTTTTGACCTGGTTGAGCTTGGTGGGATTGAACGGTTTCGCGACACCCTCGAAGTCAAACTGCACCCAGCCTCTGGCAAGCTTCGACAACTCTTCGTGGCTGCGATAAAGGGCGGCCCACTCGGTGAGTTCGGCCTGTTGTTGCTCCTCCAGTGAGGAGTCCTCCGAGGTGCTCGCTTCCCATTTTTCGATTTCCTTCGGGCCGATCGCTTCGAGCGTTTCGAGGAAATCATTGATGAGGGAAGTTGGGAAGCTGTCCTCTTCATCCTCGTCAGCAGCTTCCTTCTCGCCGTCGGTGAGTTCCTGAATGCGTGCCTGAAGAGGGATAAGGCGACCGGAAGCCGAATCGATCTTGTCCAACTGATCATCCAGCTCGTTTGCTCCGAGATCAGCAAGCTCAGCCCAAAGGCCATCAAATTCCTTCAGCTCTTTATAGAGGCCTTTATCACCACCAACCGAAAAGACTTCATCGAAAATTAGGACAAGGGCGGCCTTGTCATCATCAGTCATCAGGCTGCTCAATTTCACCCCGTCGGGGTAAGCGGCTTTGACGGACTCGAGGAGAGGAAGGGTAATGTCCTTTGCCTTGCCACGTTTGCCGCCCGGGAGCTTGAGATCGATATAACTGAAGGAAGCGGCGAGCTCCTTGCGGAGACTATCATGATCCGAACCATCATAGAGACCCAGAAGTCCACGGATGGCCCGCTCGTCGGCACGATCAAGTCCGTTTTCCGCCCAGCCCGGACTGCGATTTTCCAGTCGCTCTACGAGGGCTGTCTTCAATGGACGAAGAATCATACCATCAACGGCGACGCGGTAGGCTTCCTTCCGGTCCTCTTGAATACCACCATCCATCCGGGTGGCGATGCCGAAGAGCCAACCCATTTTAGGAGGTCCATCGAGATCCGAAGCTCCAAGGCCTTCCAAAGTCTCCAGCATCTCGATGTGATCGGAAGACCACTTCCAGCTGTCGCCTTTTTCTTCAATGAGTCCCGCGAAGCCCTGGGTCTCGGAGCGATAATATTCGTCGTTAAGAGTCTCCCAACGCTTGAGCTCGGCGGGCTTGCTCATACCGGTCAGGAAGCCGAGGCCGAGGAAGAGCATGAGAGCCGCAACAAGAGTGACGGGAAACCAAAACTTCCAACCACGTAGCTTACTGGGGCTCTTACCCCGGCGGACGACGAGTCCCTTTTCGTGAAAGACTTTGTCCACAAAAAGATCCCGCAGGAAGAAGGTCTTATTCTTCGAGAGACTGAGGTCCTCATTCTGCTCCTGTAGCTGGTATTCATCGACGTCGATGCCGAGTGCTGCGGCCATCGCTCCATCAAGCACCCCACCCTGCTGGAGGGATGAGGTAAAATAAACTCCACGCAAGAACGGTGGATCTCCGGACCATTGATCCTGACCAAAGACATGCTGGAGGTAGCGCTCCAGCTTCGGAGCCATCGCCTCGAGACTCTTGGGAAATTCGAAGAGGGAATCGACCGTTTCCAGCTGCGTTTTCATGCGGCTCTTCGGAACGGGATCCTTCATAATGGCCATCCGACGCTTCCGCAGGCGCTCCGCCACATCGCGAAGATGGTCCCCAACAACCTTAGCCCGGACAGGCTGATCGAGAGGGTCGGGATTGGACCATCCGATCATCTGGTAACGCTCTTCGGGCTTCTCGATGGCATCGAAAAATTCACGGAATCCGACGACGAGGTCGGTCTTTGTCACGATAATATAGACTGGGAAACGAACCCCCAACTCTGAGCGCAGGACCTCCATCTGGCGGGAAATCTGTCCCGCTTTCTGATCGATCTCGCGGTAGGACGCCTGATCTGCAGTGGGGTCAGCCTGTCCGGCGAGCGAGCTCGCTGGGATCACGAGACAGAGACCATTGATCGGACAGTCCGAGCGATTTTTAGTGAGCATCTGGAGGAATTCCTTCCAGAGCTTCTCGCTACCATCGTCAGCCTGTCCCTGATCATCCGAGTCCTTGAGGAAAAGGCGGCCTGCGGTGTCGATGATGACGGCATGATTGGTAAACCACCAATGCATGCTCATGGTACCGCCGGAGCCCTGCCAGAAGCTCTGCAGCTTATCGGGGAAACCGATTTCACTACGGCGGATCATCTCGGTCTTTCCAGAACCGGCTTCACCGACGACGACATACCAAGGGAGACTATAAAGATCTTTGCCGTATTGGGAATAGATCTCAAGGCCACGCTGGAATTCCTGGCGCAGATCATCCATGCGCTGCTGGTCCTCGACACTTTTCGAAGCGCCTTGAACGGAGGAATTCCCCTCGACGTCCTCGGCGAATTTCTCCGCCTTCGCCTTCTTCTTCTTGTCCGCCATCATGGCGACCAGTGCTCCCACCACTCCGAGGACAACGTAGATGCCCATAAACCAGACGAGCATCTTAGGATTATTCATCCCCGCGATCATCACGACGGGGAGCATCAGAGCCATCACCGTCAAAACCCCCTTCAGGGAGCCGGACATACCAGATAAGAAATTCATGGGTTGTTAAAGTCGTTCACCAATTTCGCCCCGCATCACTCGGCCTGCTCGGTGGTGTTTCGCAGATCATTAAGGAAGGATTCCAGTTTCTGCTTCTGGTTTCCATAAAGCCAAAAATATCCCAGCAGCAGGGACATTCCGAGGCAGAGAATTCCACAAATGACCATAAGGGGGCGATCGCGGGCTGGAGCCACGAAGTCCCGGCGGTCTGTGTGGTCATAAACCTCCGGGGTCACCCGGCCTCCGGGATTGGAGTCGATGTATTCACGGATGCGTGGATACATTCGCCCCATGTAATCGCGGAGCACGCCGTCATTGTCAGGCGAGGACTTGCTATACTGCCCTCGAAATCCAGTGGAGAGGGCATTGTAAAAAAAGGTCAGGCGATCATTGGCCAACTTATCACCGGCATCGATCTCAAGGGTTTTATCCAGCTCGTGGAAGACCGCTTCATCTCCAGTGAGAATGCCGCCGTCATCGTCATCAGCATCCTCACCGAGACGGTTCTTATTCCAGTCCCTCTTCAGCGAAGGGAAGAGATCGGACGAACCAAAGAGGTAATCCACATACCATTGAAAAGAAGGTAGGAGTTTCTCGAACTGCTGCTGCATTGCCGGGCTCTTCCGGCAGCGGTCGCGGATATCATTAATCGTCTCCTCCACCTCGCGATGGACGCGGGAAAACTCTGGATCCCGTCCTTCACGAACCTGCCGGTGCAGCTGGCAAACCAGAAGAAAGAGGGGCTCCACCATCTCGGGCACATTGGAGGGAACCCCCGCTCCCGGAGGGCCATTGTAGCTCTCGGCGGGAGGTGCGGCAGAAGAAGGCACCTGCCCGGGGTGGTCGAGCGGCGCGGATCCCGCCCCCCAAAAAGCATCACCACCAGCGGGAGGTGGCGGAGAGTCCGAAGGCGCAGGTGCCGCACCCCAGGGATTTCCATCGGCCGGCTCCGATCCTTTTTTCTTCTTACCGAACATTTTGGTGGGGGGAATTCTAACCTTAGTCCTGATTCGCGAGAGTCATGTAGAGCACGACCTCGAGATCATCGATGTCCTCATCTTCATCGAGGAAACGCACAACCATCTTCTTCTCTTCGACAACATCCTCCCAGCGCTTCCGACTGCGGCTGGTCTGGAGCTGGAAGTAATAGCGCCCGGTATCAGCAGGCAGCTCAAGCGGCGGATTCCGCTCCTCCTTGAGAAGCACTCCGGTAATACGATGATCGACACAGGACAGTGGGAGTAATTGAAACTTCCGCGGATCCTCCACGATCTCGACGAGGCGGCTGGGCTCCAGCTTCGAGCGGATCCCCAAATAATAGGAACCAGCATCCCGGATGTGCTTGTCCTCGATCTCGGCGATGATGAGTCCCTGCTGTTCGCGGAATTCCACCTTCATATAATCCGGTGCCACCGATCCGTGGAGGTAGTTGCGAATTTGGGTAATGACCGCCTCAAATGAGGGGTGGGGATCGTCATGCATGTAGGGCGTGACTGCAAAATCACCTCTCTCCGGGAGCAGAGCCATGAGCTCACCGAGGAGTTCACGCAGCTCAAGGTAAATAATCAGTGGTGGAACCTGGACCGAGCCTTCTCCAACTTCAAGAAGCGCCGGCATACGGGACACGAAACCATTGAGACTACGAAGGCGTAGGAGCTGCTGCACCTGGAGACGACTCATCGTGGCGGCTTCAGAGCCGCGGGCCACGATATTTGCCAACTGCTCACGCACCGCCGAGACTTGGGCAAAGAGATCCTTCACCATCTCCCGGAGAGTTGGCGAAGCACTCATGTGGAGGCAGGGCGCAACGTAAACCGGATCCAGCCTTGGGAAGGGCTCCTCATGACTAAGATCGTGCACGATGCGGAGGAGAGGAATCTTCTCCATATCCCCATCATCGTCATCCTCCAGAAGAAGGACGGGATTGTATCGGCGCACCTGCACCGCCTGCTGGTCCTGGCCGGTGTTCTCGTCAGAGACCTCCACCAACTCATTCGCAACGCGAAAGCGTGCTTTGACACCTTCGGAGCGGGCCGCCCCTTCGAGGACATTACTGCGTTCGGAAAGCCAGATCGGGAGACCTAGGTAGATCGTAAAACCCCGGGGATTTGAAGCGAAGGCATCCCGAATATCGAGACTCGGGAGTTCGGAGTTATCCGGATAGTTAAGTATGGCACCGCTCGGCATTGCGATCTGGAGCTTATCAAAACGGACACGGAAATTCTCGAGATCCTCGTATGAGGGCTTCATTTCAATCACACCGTAAGGGTAAGCCCAGGCGAGCCGACGCTCAGAGGAAACGAGATCGCGGATCTGCCGGTCGAATAATTGAAAATGCTGTTGCCGAAGGAAAAGTCCCTCATGCCAGTGGATAGGTGTCTGCTGCATCTTTTTGATAAAATTAATTTAAGTTCTCCGAACCGATTCACTCATTTCTTATTTCTCTTCATCCACGCCGCCATGATACGTCCCAGAAGAACCTGAAATTCATCATCCACTCCCTCTGGAGTGAGATTTTTCGCAAGCTGGCGGTATTTCGCCCAGGACTTTTTCTCGAGTTCCTTCACGCGTGACGGATCGCCTCCGGTGTCCTCGATGATTACGGATGATTCGATCTCGTCCGGCGAAAAACGACTTCCGAACTGCCTGCCAAATTCCTCCCCCCCCTGCTTAATCGAACTGCAGGCTGCGAGAGCCAGAAGCCGGGTCATGCTCACATCATTGGATAGTTCTTGCGAAGACACATCGCCCTCGGCAAGCAGGTAGCTCCGCACGGACGCTGCCAGCTTTCCGTGTAGCAGCGGCTCAATCGTTCCCTCCAGATCGCGAGGGCACATCGACTCCCAGAAATCCCAAACAAAAGCATGTAGCTTATCGAAGTGATCAGCCAGCATCCCCAGTAATTTAAAGAGCCGAGTGAATGAAACCTGTTCATCATCAGCGATCCGGAAGAACCCCTTCACCCGAGACATCGTTCGCTCCAGATCAGCCAAGCCCGCCTCATCCTCCGGCATCGAGACCGATTCGGGAACCATCGCCCCCGTCGTCGCTACTGGTGCTGGGGTCTTTAAACCCAGCTTGGCAATGAGGTCCGCCCGCTCGTTTTCACCGGCCGTAGCCCAGCCCTCTAAAACCATCTCGCTCGGAGTCATCCGCTTTTCAGCAGGCTTTTGATCTTCCTGACTGCGAGCCGGCATCAGAGCCGAATCCATGCCCAAATCACCGAAAACCGGAAAGAGATCAGCAAGTGCATCAAGATACTTTTCGCGCATCGGCCCGGACTCCGCACCGACGTCTCCGAGGGCAAAATCCAGCTCATCCTCGAGGAACTCCCTCTTCTCCTCAAAAGTCTGATCTGCAAAACTATGATGGGACACCCGCAACCGACGGGCGGTACGCTTGGCCCATTCATTAGGACCTAAGAGTTTCATATTTTTTGAACTCGCCATTCTCGTTACCGCTCGTTAGCTGCTGGGTATTCAGTTTAATCCGCCACACCGATGCAAGGATATTCGATCCCAAAAACTCTTATCTTACTTCTCATCTCGTTCATCTTGAAGGGTGGCCTTCAAGCCGCTCCGGAAAAGACGAGCGACGTGGCCGTGCTCATTGATCGCTCCCTCTCACTGGAACCAGAAAACCGCGATGAGGCGCTACAACTCATCGAGGGGATTTTGTCGAACCAGGTTCCCGCCACTCTCTCCGGGAAATGGGCCTTCATCAGTGACAAGCAGACCATTGGTAATCCGGACACATTGAGCTACCGCCGTAAGCTTCAAGATGACCTCAAGGCCGCCCTCCGCGGCTCTTCGGGCGACTTTGCCATACCCTCCCCCCGCCTTCTCCTCGGTTCGATCGGGGATCTGGACACCGTCCTAAAGCTCCGATCCGCCGACTGGAAAACCGGTAAGCCCTCCGACATCTCCGCTTTTGGCTCCGAGGCTAACCCCAGCGACCCGGAAACCCACTCCGAGCTAGGACGCGCTATCATCTCCGCCCGACTGAAAGAAAACTCCAATTATCTCCTCTTTGTCGTCTCCGACGGAGTTGAGGACCTGCGGAACGAAAGCGTCTCCTTCTACCTGGACCTCAAGAAACTCGAGGACAAGGGAAGCCTTGAGAAGGCCGACTTTCTCAACGACCAGAACATCTTTCAGCTCAACAAACAGAATCCAGCGAGAAAGCGCGGCGAGACCCTCACCCGCCGGAACGGCAAAAAACTGGCAGGCTATAATCAAGCCCAGCGCAAATTTCTCTCTGATCACCGCAGTGGGTTCAATGAGATCCTCGTCGGAAAATTCGCCCTCTCTCCGGATCATCTTGCGACCTTTTTCAAGGATCACCCGAAAAAAGTTCCGGTCTTCGTAGAAGTCTATCGCACGGTTCCAAAACCCAATCTCACCGTCTCATTCAAAAATCCAGCCAACTCCTCGGCGGAGGCTCCCCATATTCTCGCTCAGGGAAACTCCAACATCACTTGGAGCATTGAGAAGAAGAACGACACTCTAAAAACGATCGAACTGACCGTCGCCGCTCTTGATGCCGCAGGAAAGCCCAGCTCCTCGGTCTTCACCAAAAATCTGCAGACCAGCGACACCTCGCTCGACCTCATCAAAGAATATCCGCAACTCTCCGGCACCTATCAGCTCACCCTGACTGCCAATACCGGCAAGGGCCTCACCGAGCGAGCCGCTGCCTATATCCAGTATATCAAGCCGGTCGTCCCTGTTCCCGATCTCGTTTTCAAAGAGAAAAAATTCGTAGAAGCGGACAAAGCCGAAGAGGCCTTCAAACTCCGCGACCTCGGTGTGGGTTTCACTGCCAAGAGTATTGCCTGGATCCGCCAGCTCGATGGCCGGACCGTCACCACCAAACCCAAGAGCCTCGAATGGGTCCTTCAGCCCTGGAATCTCGATCGTAATCTCCCTTCGAATAATGATTCCCTCGAAGGAAAGCTCTCAAAGAATGCCTCAAAGATTCTCATCGCAGATCTCATCAGCAGCTCGGAAGACGGATACTTCCCCTATTACGGCGATGTCTGCCGCCTCAGCATCATTGCAAAATGGGACAGCGGCTCCCGCAGTGAGGCCGTCACTTTCCTTCGCTTTCCCGAACTCGAACTACAGATCCTCGGCGAGCAAAAGGAGAGTGAAGATACTCCCCGCATCGTGAAGAAGGACCAGCGCATCAAGATCGGTAACTGGATGCACCCGGAAGATAATAAGACCATTAGCTACTTCCTGGATCTCGAAAGCTGGCAGGACGGAAAATGGGTCAATTGGGAAGGCGAGAACGGTGCCGTAGAGCCCCTCAAAATCGTTCATGACAAAAAGGGCGCCTACATCTCCATCGTGGATCAATTCGATGGGCGCCTTCGCTACACCGTTAGCTTAAAATATCTCGGAGGCAGCTCGCAGGATGAGGACGAAGAGGAAGACGGACTCATGCTCACCGATACCGAAGGCTACGTGGAGTATGAATCGGTCGCCTGGCTTCCCTACATCGTTGGTGGCTTTGCCCTGCTTGCCTTGCTTCTTTTCTTTTGGAATCTCAAATCCCGCCGCGGCTAAAACTGATGTCATCAATAATCTTGCAGCTCGAATCCATAACATCTAGCTCTACCACCCTCATATGAATAACAACGCAGTCGCAGCCCTCCTCGGGCTTAATATCCTCATCACAGGCGGTCTCGGAGCACTCCTTCTCACCAGCAAGAACGAAGCTGCCAAAGCTCCTGAAGTGAAGGTGGACCTGACCCAGCTGGAAAAGCCCCTCGCCAAGGTCGGTGCGGATATCGATCAACTCACCTCTACCGTGCAGCGCTTTAGCACCTCTTACGTGCAATATGATTTCCTGAAGCGTGAAATGGACCGTCTGGCTGTCATTGACCAGACCATCGGAGTCCGCGCACAGGCAACAGCCGCCGCCAAGAACGACGAGAATGCAGAAGAGGCTGACAAGGTCATCGGCCAACTCAGCAACCTCTCCGGTCAGGTCAAAGGACAGCTACAAACCCGTCGTCAGACCATGCTGAAGCTCATCTCCAATCTGGAAAAGCAACTCGCCCAGATATCCGGCACCCCGATCGCCCAGCCTCAGCAACGGCAGGTGGTCCGCAGAGCCCCGCAGCCTCAAACAGTCCCGGAAAAGAGCGAAGCTCCGGCACCACAAGCCGACCCTGCTCCAGCCGCCGAGTAGTCTTCCGGCGCGGGGCTGAAATCCAAGCATTCAAGCTTTGAGATGCACTTCACTCTAGTGGAATCTCAACCCCGCCAATCTCGCCCCTCTTCTGACAAAGGCATTGGCCTTCTCGCCTTCGCGGTGGTTTTCCGCTGCGGAAATATCCGCCAGGCAGGTGTCCGTGGGCAGCGTGCTCGCCACATACTGCACTGGATTATCAACCATCGGGACGCCTGCCGCCATCGGGCCATATTCATCCACGAACCCGGTGACGCCGGTCAGCTGACTACAGCCAGCCGGCACCGCACCACCGACAGAACCGTGGGTCGCCCGAAATTCTGACTTCATGAGAACGGTCGACGCCTCGGATTCTACCGACATCGCGGTGTTCCCCCAAAGCCTGCGGGAGCCCAACTCGCTGGATCGCAGCGCGTGGTAACAGAAATGGACGTTCTTCGGGACCACCGAGGTGTCACCCAGCGAGGTCGTCATATCGACGGCATCATAAAGTCCTAGAAACTGGATCGGCACCCCGTCGTAAAGCCGGTGATCGATTGCTTCGGCAAGATAGGTGATGGGGTCAATGGTCACCCCGGGGTGATCGAGACCAGCATAGATGTCTGAGAGGGTCTTCGCCTTGGCTTTCGCATAGGCTCCCCGATGAAAAATATCCGCAGCGACCGTGCGGAGCCGCCGCGCCACATTCGCAACGATGTGGCCACCTCGCGAATGCCCGACCAAGACGAGCTTCGCCTCCGGTGCTGCCATCATCTGCCTCCAGACCCAGTCGAATACTTCGAGAAAGATGGGATAGGCATCCCATCCGGTCGCTCCTGACTGCGTTTCCGGGCCGTCCCAGAATTTAGCAATGCCGCCGTTCGTGTTCAGATCATGTGCGAACTGACGGACGTAAGAAAGATTCCCCCCATTCGCCCCCCGATAGCCCGCCGAGGATGAGAGCGTGCCATCAACCGCCGCCAGGATATACTTTTGCTGATTTACATTCATAAGCAGGAGCGCTTCCGCCGCAGATCATTCCCATCGTAGGTCAAATAACAAGAAACAAAGCCACTCTTAAATGATACCAATTTAGAATTGCCTCCGGCGACCCTGTCATGCCATAGATAAAGCATGCCACCAGCTGCCAGAGTCGGAGATATGCACACCTGCCCCATGGTCACCCCGGGAACTCCGCCGGTGCCCCACGTTGGCGGCCCCATTCTGCCACCCGGTGCGCCTACCGTTTTAATCGGCTACCTGCCCGCTGCCACCGCCACCAATATGTGCACCTGCGTGGGCCCGCCGGATACGATTACGAAGGGCTCGGCCACCGTAAAAATCAATTTCATGCCCGCCGCCCGCATGGGTGACAATACCGCCCATGGCGGAGTCATCGTCGCCGGTTGCCCCACTGTGATGATCGGCGGGTAATCTAAAGAAAGATTTCCCAACCTTCTCCGGTCTTCCCGACATACACCGGCAGCGCGAAGGAGCGGTCCACCTTCTCTGGATCCAGCGGATCTTCGGTATAGAGGGTGAAGGCACCCCGTTGATTCTGCGAACCAGAGACCCAGCACAGTCGCTGATCGTAGCACGGCCGGATGGCCAACTCATCCATCGCGAAGTCGACTTTGATCTCTTTACCTCCGAAGACCTTCGCCAGGCTGGCAATCTGCTGCTTCAGAAGATTCTTCTGCGTCGCGGGGTCGAAACCATTGGCCTGATTAATCGTCTCGTATCTCCGGTGGGTCAGGCTCCAGGCCTTCTCTTCGTCCCCATCGATCAGGGCATCGATCAACCGGCTAATAAGAACTCCGATATCAGCATGATCCTCACGGCTGATTCCTTCCAGCTTCACCGCCTCTGGTTCCACTAATCCCTCCTGTCCGCCGAGGTCGAACTCCAGCTCGAAGACGTGCGGATAAGCTTCCTCATTTTCTTCAGTGGGAAAGACATGCCGTGCCAGAACCTTCCCCGGCTGAGGAACGGCCTCCCCCGGGTCTGCTTCATAGACGATGGCCTCGAAGCGGGTCTTCCCCTCCTCATAACTTTCCTCGGGATGCCAAAAAAGATGCCCGGTCAGGCAATTCTTCCCGGGAAGAAGGAACTCATTGAGCGGCATATTCGTCGCCCCACCCTCCGGGGAATGCTTCATGAATAGCGGAGCGTGATTGACCCCGGCGATGGCACCGCAACGGCCCTCGACCATCACCTTCAGATAATAATAGGGAATCTTCATTTGAATTCGTAGAGGTCGAAGGTCTTTGGACCGAGGATGGGGAAGGCATCGATCACCTGCCAGCTGTATTCTCGCTCCGGATCCCAGACTCCGGTGCGGGCCACCACCTTCACCTTAAGAACGATGCCGGGACAAGCCAGCGCGACTTCGAGGGCGATTTTATCTCCGTTGAAAGTAATCTCTCCAGAGAGGTCGCATCCCGTTTCGGCGCGGCCTTCGATCTCCAGGCGGAAACCGTCCTCCGCTCCGAGTCGGCCATTGAGATAAGGTCCGAAGGTCATCTTCCCCGTCGGTCCGCCGCGGGCCTCCATGCCGTCACCGCCCAGATAATAGTCCTTCTTGGTCAGCGTAGCCTTCAGGTGAACTTGAAAGCCTACGAAAAGCCCGAAGACCAGATCCCCGAGATACTCAGCCGCCACCTCCAGGATAACGGTCGAGAGTGGCGGAACGATGCCAATGGAACCTAATGCCGCCGCTCCCCCCAACTGGGCGATTGACGCTCCGAATTGCACCTCAAACCCTCCCAATGGCTCAAGTGCAGCACTGATGGATTTCTCGTAGTAAGCTTTGTGCGAAGTCCCCTCTTCTTTCCACCCCGAAGCGAGAGTGAAGGTCCCCTTGGGCGGCACCAAAACCGGTTTCAGCTCGAAGGGACCTTTGGCAAATTTTTTACAGGCATCCTTCAGCTGGTCGCTCGCCATCTTGGCAATTTCCGCAAAGCCTGAAATCTCAAAGGAGCCGCTGACATAATCCGAGGGCAGTTGGTGCACCGGGATCTCTCGATAGACCTCATCGCAACCTTTCGCGTAAACGTAGTGCATGCGGACATTTGGCGAGGACGATCCGCCGCCGGTTGAGGCGAGTGCCTGCACCGGGAAGGTCTTCTCCGCACCTGCGGAGTAGCTCGCTGTCGCCGCGCCGGGGCTGGTCTCCATCGCGAGCTGCTCGCTGCCTGGCTCCACCGTTTTGGCCTTGGCCTTGATGGAATCCGTCCCACCGGTCTTGCGAGTCTC
>CALBVA010000032.1 GCA_937969125.1 uncultured Verrucomicrobiales bacterium
GTTGGACGCCTGATGGAGCGGTTTTTGACAGTTCCCTGAAGAGGGGGAAACCTTCCGAATTTCCTCTCAATCAAGTGATTGACGGTTGGACGGAGGGTTTGCAGCTGATGACGCGGGGCGAGAAAAGGCGTTTCTGGATCCCTGCGAAACTGGCCTACGGAAATAATCCCGGTGGGGGAAGACCTGCCGGAGACTTGATCTTCGATGTCGAGTTGATCGACTTCCGCTAGCACTGCTTCGACTGTATCGATCTAAGGATTACATGATGCGAATTCCAGCCAATCAGTCCTGTCACTTCTCCTGGAAGACGGGTTCGGAAGAAGTCCGCAGCATGCTCCAGAAAGCATAGGAATCTCAGGAAAAGAAAAGCCCGCAGGCATTCACCGGCGGGCTTGAAAGGTGTTAGATGATCGTCCGCTTACTTGAGATCAAAGCGATCCGCCTCCATGATCTTCGTCCAGACTGCGACAAAATCGGTGAGGAATTTCGCCTCATCTGCAGCGTAAACTTCGGCAATGGCGCGGAGCTGGCTGTTAGACCCGATGACGAGATCGAATGAGGTCCCCATCCATTTCAGCTCACCGGACTGGCGATCCACTCCTTCGTAGAAGTGTTCGCACTTGTCGGAGACATTCCACTTCGTACTCATATCGAGCAGGTTGGTGAAGAAGTCATTGCTCAGAGTGCCGGGTTTGTCAGTGAAGACGCCGAGGCTCGGATGACCGACATTGGTCTCCAGCATGCGCATCCCGCCCAGGAGCGCCGTCATTTCTGGAGCACTTAGGCCAAGGAGTTGCGCTCGATCGAGGAGGGTCTCCGGTCCCGGGCGGTCCAGGTCGGTGCCGAGGTAGTTGCGGAAGCCGTCTTGCTTAGGTTCCAGGTATTCGAAGGACTCGTGATCCGTCATCTCGTCACTGGCATCGGTGCGGCCCGGGGTGAAGGGAACCTTGATACCGTTCCCGGCAGCCTCCAGGGCGGCGCAGCCACCAAGGACAATGAGGTCCGCCAATGAGACCGGCTTATCAAATTCACTCTGCACCTTTTCCAGTGTGGCTAGAACCTGGGCGAGTTCATCAGGCTTGTTGACCGGCCAGTCTTTTTGAGGAGCGAGACGGATGCGGGCGCCATTGGCACCGCCACGTTTGTCGCTGCCACGATAGGTCGAAGCCGAGGCCCAGGCTGTGGAGATCAGCTGCGAACGGGTCAGTCCGCAGCTCAGAAGGATGGCCTTCAGTGACTCAATGTCACCTTCTCCGATGAGCTCGTGCTCTACCGGTGGGACCGGATCCTGGAAGAGCTGCACGGGCGGAACATCCGGACCGAGACAGCAATCGATGGGGCCAAGATCGCGGCTGACGAGTTTATACCAGGCCTTTGAAAAAGCCTCGGCAAATTCGGAGGGATTCTCGTGATACCGACGTGAAATTTTCTCGTATTCCGGATCGATACGAAGCGCGAGGTCGGTGGTGAACATGATGGGAGCATGGGTCTTTCCCTCGATGTGAGCGTCCGGCACTGTTCCGGCTCCGGCTTCGCCCTTTGGAGTCCATTGTTGGGCTCCGGCCGGGCTCTTGGTGAGTTCCCACTCGTAGTTGAAAAGGTGGTCGAAGTAATCGTTCGACCACTCGGTGGGTTTGGTGCTCCAGGCTCCTTCCAGACCGGAGGTTACGGTGTCCTCGGAGTGGCCCTTCCCTTGTTTTCCAATCCAGCCGAATCCCTGTTCTTCGAGAGGTGCTCCTTCCGGCTCGGGGCCCACATTCTTACTCCCATCTGCAGCGTAGATGCCATCGGGATCATGCGCGCCGTGGGCTTTTCCGAAAGTGTGGCCACCGGCGATGAGGGCAACGGTTTCTTCGTCATTCATGGCCATGCGCTTGAAGGTTTCGCGGATGTCATGAGCGGCGGCTGCGGGGTCGGGATTGCCATCCGGGCCTTCGGGGTTCACGTAAATGAGGCCCATTTGGACGGCTCCGAGTGACTTGTCGAGATCGCGATCTCCGGAGTAACGCTTGCTACCCAGCCACTCAGATTCCGGTCCCCAGAAGATGTCGTCCTGGGGTTCCCAGCGGTCTTCGCGACCACCGGAGAAGCCGAAGGTTTTGAAGCCCATGGTTTCCAGAGCCATGTCTCCGCAGAGAATCATCAGGTCAGCCCAGGAAATCTTCTGTTTATACTTTTGCTTGATGGGCCAGAGGAGACGGCGGGCCTTGTCCAAATTGCCATTGTCTGGCCAGCTGTTCAGCGGGGCAAAGCGCTGGGTTCCGTAGCCTGCCCCACCGCGGCCGTCGGAGAGGCGATAGGTCCCGGCGGAGTGCCAGGCCATCCGAATGAAGAAGGGGCCGTAGTGACCGTAGTCAGCCGGCCACCAATCTTGCGAATCGGTCATGAGTTCAGCGAGATCCTGACGGACGGCGGAGAGGTCGAGCTTCTTGAATTCCTCCGCATAGTTGAAGTCCTCTCCCAGGGGATTTCCCTTCGGCGAGTTCTGGTGGAGGATATCGAGATTGAGCATTTCGGGCCACCAATCGCGGTTGGAGAGACCACCGGCGATGGTGGTGCGCTGAGGTTCGGGATTGCCCATGACGGGGCATTTGCTGATGTCTTGCATGGTTGTGTAATCAAGGATTGGGTGTCGGGTGATTTCGCACATGAGAAATCTGAATGCAAGCGATCAATCCATCAGGTTTTCTTATCTCTTGTTTTAGGCGAGTGGGGGCAGGACAGGTGCTAGTCAATCGCGCGGAGCCGGAAGAAGAGACGGTTTCTCTCTTCCGGGTTTATCGTGTAGCTATTTTGCCGAATCCTTCCGTCGAAGGTGCCCGGAGTCGTTTGGGCCGGTGACCATGTGAGGAGGTCAGAAGAAGTCTCAAAAATCAGGGTCACTCCGGAGGCCTGGATGTTTTGAGGGAAGATTGCTGTGAGCTGTCCAGCAGCTATCGTTAGGTCTGGTTGGGAGGTCGGGACAGTGGGATCCGTACCGAGCGCGAACTCCAGAAGATTGTGAAGGCCGTCATTGTCATCATCATCCAATGGAGCCCCGATGGAATTCGCAGTGGCAAAGGTCGGATAATCCTCTCCGGAGACCTCGCCGGGGGTCGGGCTGCCGGCAGTCCAGGAGCTGGCGAGATTTCCATAAGCTAGTGAACCGGGCCTTTGGAGAGAATTGCCATTGGTCGCATCCGGCCACGGTGCAACAGAGCGGTAGCTGACCTCGTCTATGGTCACGCGCGGGGCGTCATTGGCCGGGCCGGATCGCTCGAGCCGCACCGTGCCGCGATCATCGTTCAGAGGGCCGTCGGTCAATGGCCCGATGAGAGGGAAGTCATCACTCAGGCCGAAGGTGCTGCGGAAAGCGCTAGCGAGGGTGGCATTGGCGGGATCAAAAGTGACCAGAATAATCGATCCGTCTGCCGGGATGTGATGCATGGCGGTGAAATTAAAATCAACTCCACCACGGAGCCGCCAGTTGAGAAGCTCAAGGGTCGAGCCGCCTTTGTTCGTGATTTCGACGAACTCATGGCTGTCCGATTCAGTCGGCGCATAGTGAACTTCCGAAAGGTAAACGGGTCCGAGTTTCGCCGGGGAATTCGGTGCACCCGGGGTAGGGGTGGTCAGGGTGATCAGGTCACCGAAGCTGGTGGCATTGACCGCGCGACCGATGCTGGCGTCAGGATCCGCTCCAGCAAATTGGGCGCGATCGACGAATGCGATCGGGAGGCCGTCAGCATCGGTCTCGAGGAGCCAGAGATCATCCCCCCGGCTGCTTAGGCCGAATGACCGACCGGTCCGCCAGTTTCCTTTCGCGGCGGCATTGTCGAGGAAGGCCACATCGATGGAAAATGTGTCCTGATCGACGGTGGTGACCTCGAAGCTTTCGTTAAACATCGAGAAGCCGCCGTAGCCTTCGATCGTAATAAGATCTCCGGTGGTGAGTCCGTGCGCCGGGCTGGTCACGATGGTCGGAGCGGAGCCGGATGTTCCACTGTAGTTCGTGATCGACACAGTGGCGGGAGCATTGAATTGATCGACTGAAAAGGTGGTGTATTCGCCTGGGGCGAGCGTCTGCGAGGGAATGACGAAGGAGCGGTAGACCTCCTTGGAATCGCTTAAGAGCCAGCCGCCGATGGCGCGTGAATTCTCGGTGGTGTTTACCAATTCGATGAAGTCATTCACGGAATTGCTGGAGACTTCATTGATGACGATGCGGGCATCATTGATTAATCCAGCCACTCCTGGTGAGCCGTGAAAGGCCACGCTGGGAGCCCAATGATCGGCGTTATCTGGAGAGAGGGAGAGCGAGATTCTTTCCAATGACGACCCCGATCCATCCGGACGTGAAGGCCAGGGGCCAGAGTCATTGTAGGTGAGTGAATCGATGACCGAGCCATCCTGCGCGAGGAGGGTGACGGTCTCTCCATCATTATCCAGCCCACCGCTGAATGTCCCGATGACGGGCACTCCTTCATACCTCGCGGCGATGGCGGCGGGATCCCGGACAATGACGGCTCGTCCTCCGGCTGGGAGGACGTAGAAACCGGATTGGAAATCGATGCCGTCTGCGAAATTTAGCCCGAAGAGATTCAGGTCCTCTGAGCTGGAATTGGCGACTTCAATAAACTCGAAGACATCACGGTTCTCCAGATTAAGGGTGGGATGGGCGACCTTTTCCAGGACGCTTGCTTCGCGCGGGTGGTAATTAATCTCACTGATGGCGAGATCTGCATCGGTGGCCAAAGGTTCCAGTGTCACGTTCGCGACGGTGGGCGGGGATAGGATGCCATCCGCGAGAAGCCGCGCTGTGATTGTTGCAGATTGGGTGAGATTGATCACCCCGCTTCCGGCTGGACGAATGGCGCGAAGAGCGATGTCCAGCCCCATGTCGCTATTGCCGGCTGATTGATTATGTAGCTCGATGGCGAGGACATTTTCGCCCTCGCGCAGATCTCCGGAAGTGACGTTGTAGGTGCGGGAGAAGGGGGCCCCTTCATCGCCGAGGCTTCCGGTGAAATCAGAATATTCCACGACTCCAGCCGGGACATTGTCACGAAGGATCTCCCGGCCATTGAGGTAAATAATCACCCCGTCATCCCGGATGATATCTAACTCGAGCGCAGTGACCTCAGCGGCATCGGTGAGATTAAATGACTTCCGGAAATAAATCGTGGGAAGGTAATTCGAGAAGGTTCCGGTGCTAATCGTAGTGTTGGCATTGGCAGCGTTGATGGAGCCCTCGGCTGGTCCGCCAATGAGTCCCTGTCCGGTGGGCCAACCACTGTCAGGAAAGTCCGGGTGCTTCCAGTCCGATTGGTCGTAGGAGGGACTTCCCTCAACGACATTGCTTGCCGAGAGAGCTGTTCTGTCGTTGAGATACCTCCAGCCGGAGGACTCGAAAGGGAAGATGGTATCGATTGAAAACCCCGATCCCAGACTCAGGGCACCGGGAGCGATTGTCCCATCCGCGAGAACCGGATCACTATTATCCAGGGTGTAGTAGATGGTTCCCGCATCGCCAGTAAGGGTGAGATTACTCCCGTCGGCGAGGGAAGAGGTTTCAACTGCGCTGCCATCGATGGCGACCACGGGGGGCTCGACATCCGATAAGAGACCATCGGTGCGAAGCTTGTTGAGGACGATTTGCGTACGGTTCGGAAAGTATTGGGTGTAGAGGCGGCTTTGCTCCGTTAGCCAATCATTACGTGTGTAGGGTGTGCTGCGGCGGTGGTCTCCCCAGCGGGCTGATTCGGCAATGATGGCCTTATCCAGAATGAGGGCATATTTTTCCCAACGCGCCCGGCAGGCTGTCGGAGTGAGTGCTCCGTCCCCGGTGAGGTGCATGCGGGCACGATCTGAAAACCGCTGGAGGTATTCCGGCATACTTTCCAGAGTGCTGCGAATGTTCATGGGATCCAGGGGGACATCACTCGCGTTGACATCTTCCAGAATGCGTTCGCCATCCCAGGAATAGAGCTTCCAGGGCCGCATATCGGTGGCGTTGGTGAAGGGGCCTCCTCCGGCTGCGCGCCAGTTGCCATCGGTTTTAAGGTCCTGATTGGCCGCAAATCGCTGGAGGAGTTGAAAGTCGATGTAGGTATCGACATCGAGAACCTGCTGAATGTCGTCCCAATTTTTTGTCGCTACGGTGGAGCGCATGGCGTTCCAGGAAGTGGCATTTCCCTGGACGTATTTTATTCCATTACGGGCATCCAGGATATCGCCGTCGCCACCTTCATACTCGGCATAATGGCTATTGTCCTGTCGCTCGGCTAGATTGTGCACACCCCAATAGAGGCCATTAATGAAGAGGTGGACGTGGAAGCCGGCGCCGGCTTCCGGATGGCCCATGTCGAACATTGATTCGCGCATCCACTGGTCGCGGATCATAGAGGCATTCTGACGTTGGAGGTCGCTGCCGTGGATCCAGGAATTATTATATCCCGCGCGCAGAGCGATGGAATTAAACTCATCTGCATCGCGGTCGGGGAAAAGTTCCTGACGGAGACGACCGGAGCCGTACTCCGAACGAAAGCGGAAGGAGAGGGAATGCTTTGGTGATCTTACAGGCTCGCGGCTCGCCCCGCCTTGAACACGTAAACCACAATTTTCCTGAAACTGAGGCACAGTGTCATTGGCGGTGGGGAGGTATTCTGCGGAGCACTCACGCTCCCAGGCTATGCCTTGCGACTCCGGATTACTGTAAATGCCATTGGGCCCAGCGAAGTCATCCTTGGGTAGTGAGATCGAGATGGTGGGGATTTCCTGCATGCCCTCAAGGAGGGCTTGCGCCACCGATTGACCGTGGCCGGTTGAGGTTGTCGTAGAGCGCGAGACGTCCGGATCCATATTGTAGTCACCGGAAGCAAGGGCTCCGTAGCCAGCGGGTTGGACTTGATTTAAAAAGGTGGAATTTAACCCGTTTGGATCGAGTCCGTTTGCACCTGCGTTTTCGGGATCGAGGAGAATATAGGTATGACTGGTGATCTCACTGGGCGAGAGGCCGCTCTGCATGGCAGCGGCACGAAGAACGGTCGTTTGGGTGATGTTCAATGGTCCCGTATATTCCATTGCGGAAGCGGTGGGATTGCCAGAGTCATCCAGAGGCGGCGCACCATCGATGGTGTAATAGAGGGTTGCTGCTGCGGTCCCGCTATCCAACGTGATAGTCTGTGCGGCATCATAGTAGCCTCGTGCCGGCGTGACAGTTACTTGATCAGTACGGGCAATCCCATTTAGATCGTTCTCAAAGGCTGGAGTGGGACTACTGAAGTAAACAGGATCTCCGGAGTTCGGGTGAAGGCCGAAGGAGATATCATCGTCCTGCTGTGGATAGTTCGATGGACCGGGATTAAATTCTGAGGCTGTAGTCAGGTCTGGGCGAATAAGTGCAAGGTATTCGCCGGACTTCGAAAGCTTAAATCCGGTATGGAGGTTGCCATTGGCATCGGGAGTGCCGTCACTGGATGCGAAGACGATGAGGTAGGCATTGGAGGGGAGAGTGGTCCCCGCGGGAAAGGTGAATGCGGTCTGGTTTTCCTCATCATCGGTGAGATGCCAGCCGCCGAGGTCAATGCTGCCGCCCGAGGTGTTGTGGAGCTCGATCCAGTCATCGAAGCGCCCAGCTACAGCCCCCGGCACTACAACGGTTTCATTGGCGGCCAGGAACTCATTGATCACCACCTGAGCGTGGAGTGGGGAGGAGAGGAGGAGCAGCGAGGCCAGTCTTTCGGGATAGAGCATGTTTATTTCGGGGTGTGTGAAAATCTTCCCTTTACAGTAACCCTGTTTCCGATCCGATAAATGAAAAAAAGGCCGCATGGGCCTCTTCATAAATCGGTCATGTTTCGCGTCCCGGATTTACCTGCGCTTTTTTCCATTGGTGTTCTTCGCCCCGCGCTTGGTACGGCCCAGGGTGGCCTCGCGGTATAAGAAGATCGCGTCCCCGATGGCATAGGCTAGGGTTTTTTGGTAGGTAAGGGTGTGGATGAGATGCTTTTCCTTCGGGTGGCTCAGGAAGCCGCCCTCGAAGAGAATTGCCGGGTGCTTGATGCCGGTCAGCACGCTGTAGCGTGCGCGGCGGATGCCCCGGTCCGGGATGTCCATTTTTGCACCTTTCGGGTCGTTAAGCTTTTGTAGGGAGGCCCAATGCACTGTGGTGGCGAGCGCGATGTTCGCCGTGTCCTGTGCGTTTCCCTGACGGGGGATCAGGTCGGATTTTTTCAATGAGCGCCCGTAGTGGGCGACCCCGACCGGCGAGAGAGTGAAGGTCTCGATTCCCCGAGCCCGCGAGCGCCCGGTGCGACCCACGGAATTGAAGTGAATGCTGATGAAGACGGCGTTCTTATAGCGGTTGGCCAGTTGGACGCGTTGTTTCAGGCTGAGGAAGACATCGGACTCGCGGGTCATCACCACCTTGAAGCCGCGCTTGATGAGGCGGTCCTTCAGCATGCGGGCCACCTTGAGATTATAGCCAGCCTCGGTACCCAGCGAGTTCACCGCGCCAGCGTCCCGGCCGCCGTGACCGGGGTCAATGATGACCGTGTCAAAGGACTTCGCGATCTGGTGTGGATTGAGGATGGGATCGACGACCTTTAGCAGGTCCGTAACCGACATGTGGTAGCGACCGCGCAGCGAGATGATGGCGTTTGAGAAGATGAATTTGACCCCGTTCATCAGGACCTCCTGCCCCCCGGCCCGAAAGCGGAGGGTGACTTCGTGATTCTTCAGGTAGATCTCATTTCCTGATTTTGTCAGGCTGGTGAAGGCATAGTGGCTTTTCACCTGTGAGAGTGGGACATAGCGCAGTCCGCGGTGCTCCGTAATCTTCCAGTCCACGTTCGCACCGAGAACAGGGAAAATGAATGCCAGAAATAAAAGGAACGAGGTGCGGAGCGGGGAATGATTCCTCATGGGGACGATTGGGCTGGGAACGGTCGTAAGGTTGACCTCCTATCTAGGGTCGGCCTTCTGCCTTGCCAAGATGAAAAACGGCGGGAGCGGCCGGAGAATCCGTCGAAATACGGGGTTGGCAAGGTTGGAGGCGGCCTCTATGAGTCCCGCCATGGAGCCACTTTACGAAGGCAAGGCCAAGAAACTCTTCGCCACTGATGATCCCGACGTCCTCCGCATGGAGTATAAGGACGATGCCACCGCCTTTAATGCCCTGAAGAAGGCCCAATTCGAGAATAAGGGGAAATTGAATAAGGCCATCACCCTCCTGATGTATCAGATGCTGGAGGAGAAGGGTGTGCCAACCCACCTTGTCGCGGATGTCGATGAAGTGAATCTCCATGTCAAAAAGGTCGAGATCCTCATGGTTGAGGTGATTGTCCGGAATCTCGCCGCCGGAAGCTTCTCGAAGCGCATGGGAGTGGAGGAAGGGGCCGAGTTTCAGACGCCCATCGTGGAATTTTCCTATAAGTCAGACGATCTCGGCGATCCGTTGATCAATGACGACTACGCCCGCGAGCTCGGGCTGGCCACACCGGAGGAGTGTGCGTTTCTAAAAAAGCAGGCGCTCATCATTAATGACGTCATGACGGAGTTCTTTCTCGAATGCGGGATGAAGCTCGTGGATTTTAAAATCGAGTTTGGCCGCGGCTCGGACGGAAAGATTGTCCTCGCCGACGAAGTCAGCCCGGATACCTGCCGCCTCTGGGATGCCACCACGGGTGAAAAGATGGATAAAGACCGCTTCCGTCAGGACCTTGGTGGGGTGATGGAGAGCTATGAGGAGGTGCTGAAGCGTCTCAGCGAAGCTCGTCGCTAAACTCCTTATCGGAAGGGGAGCGCTTAAGAGACCTGAAAATTCCTGATTTTCGGCTTATCGCCTTCACGATTCGTCCGTATAAGTCCCTTTCCTACGACTTCCTTAATTTTTATGGGTGATTTGAATCTCACAATCAAACGGGGACTGCTCTCAGCTCTTCTCGTCTGCGGACCGACCGCTCTCGCGCAAAATTCTCTCCTGAATCAGGAAGCGGCTTCGCGCGCGGAAGCCTCCCGTGAGGCTCACGCCCTCCTCGAAGCAGGGGATGATGCTTATCTGGATGATGACTACGAAACCGCTGTTGCCAAATACGGTGAGGCCGTCACTAAGCTTCCCGCTGGTGCCAAAATCGTGGCCCAGCTCCGTGTGTCTGCCATTCAGCGCTTCACCCAGGCCTCCCTGGTTCAGGCCCAGTCTCTTTCCCGAGTCGGAGATTATGCCGGTGCTGAGCGCCTCCTTGTCGCGGTTGATAAGGTGAATCCGGACAACCCCAAGGTTGCCACTTTCCGCAAAAAACTCGAAAGCCCGATTCGCGTGAATCCGGCCCTGACTAAGGAGCATTCCGCGAAG